>JBFJYC010000231.1:0-5082 GCA_041622815.1 Spongiibacteraceae bacterium
CCGCGAATTTAGTGAATCGGGTGCTATAATGCGCCGCCTCTAGAGGCAGGCACGACATCTGTGCAGGTCGTAGGCAAGCCATTAACATAAGTTATCGACGGAGTTCAGTATGGGTTATCAGCATATCAAGGTGCCGGGTCAGGGCGAGAAAATCAGTGTCAACGACGATCACTCGTTAAATGTTCCGGACCAGCCAATTATCCCTTATATCGAGGGAGATGGCATTGGCGTGGATATTTCGCCGGTTATGCTGAAAGTCGTTGACGCCGCGGTTGAGAAGGCATACGGCGGCGCCAAGAAGATCAGCTGGATGGAAATCTACACCGGTGAAAAGGCAGCCGAGTTATACGATGGTGATTGGTTCCCAGCTGAAACCCTCGATGCGATTAAAGAATATGCGGTTGCTATCAAAGGCCCGCTGACCACGCCGGTCGGTGGTGGTTTCCGCTCACTCAACGTCGCGCTGCGTCAGGAGCTCGATCTGTACCTGTGCCAGCGGCCGGTACGCTGGTTCGAAGGTGTGCCTTCACCGGTTCGTGAACCACATAAAACCAATATGATTATTTTCCGCGAAAATTCGGAAGATATTTACGCGGGTATCGAATGGAAGGCGGGCAGTGAAGACGCTGACAAAGTCATTAAATTCATGCGTGAAGAGATGGGTGTCACCAAAATCCGCTTCCCGGAAAACTGTGGTATCGGTGTGAAACCGGTTTCTGAAGAAGGCACCAAACGCCTGGTCCGTCGTGCGCTGCAGTACTGTATTGATCAGGACCTGCCGTCGATGACCCTTGTCCACAAGGGCAATATCATGAAGTTCACCGAAGGTTCATTCAAAGAATGGGGCTATGAACTTGCCGCGGAAGAGTTCGGTGCCGAACTGCTCGACGGCGGGCCGTGGATGAGCATGAAAAACCCGAAGACCGGCAATGACATTATTGTCAAAGACGTGATCGCCGACGCCATGCTGCAGCAGGTACTGTTGCGTCCGGATGAGTACAGCGCGATTGCGACCCTGAACCTGAATGGTGACTATCTGTCAGATGCGCTGGCGGCACAGGTCGGTGGTATCGGTATTGCGCCCGGCGCCAATCTCAGCGACACCGTTGCCTTGTTTGAAGCGACCCACGGTACCGCACCCAAGTATGCGGGTCAGGACAAAGTGAACCCGGGTTCATTGATACTGTCTGCGGAAATGATGCTGCGCCACCTCGGCTGGAATGAAGCGGCTGATCTGATTATTACCGGCGTCAATGGTGCGATTCAGGCGAAGACAGTTACTTATGACTTCGAGCGTCTGATGGAAGGCGCAAAACTGCTCAAGTGTTCAGAGTTTGGTGATGCCATTATCAGCGCAATGAACTGAGTACACAGGAAATGCGCCGGCTGCAGAAGGCGGCCGGTGCTTTTTGCTTTAGCGGGCGGGGTTATTCTTCGTCGGCACGCTGAATTTGCATCGCGTGCAAACCTTTGGGCCCGTTTTCGATTTCGTACTTAACCCGCTGGCCGGCTTTTAAGGTCTTGTAGCCTTCCATATCGATAGCCGAGTAATGTGCGAAAATATCTCCGCTTTGCTCTTCGCCATCTTCAGGAAGAATAAAGCCGAAGCCTTTGGCGTTGTTAAACCACTTGACGACACCTGTTTGCATTTTACTGTCCTGCCCATATATAGAGAAAAGAACCGGCACGTTGCCGCGCCGGACGACTGATCTGATCTCTAAGTACTATATCAGCACTAAATCTCGGAAACTACTGAGTATGGCAGGGGTAAATACGGGTCTGGCTAGTGGTGGCGCGGCAAACTGTGAACCAGTTGGCGGCGGTGGACGTCTAAATGGAAGGATTTCATGGCTATTTCTCTGAACTTTGCTAATCTGAAACCTGTAACGTGACATGAAAGTGATTGATTTTATTGAACTAAATGCTGATTTTGACGTCTATTCCGGTGCCCCGGACGAGCGCGAAGACGATACCGGAGGTGCCGGCGGGCTGCTGTTGGAGGAGCGCCAGCCGAAGCTGAAAAGGCCGCCGCTGTACCGGGTGGTGCTGATGAATGATGATTTCACGCCCATGGAGTTCGTGGTCGAGGTATTGGAAATGTTTTTTTATATGGACCGGCAGCGAGCGACACAGGTCATGCTGGCGGTACATACTCAGGGTAAGGGCGTTTGTGGCGTGTTTCCGCGGGATATTGCAGAGACCAAAGCGGCACAGGTGAACCAGTTTTCCAGACAGGAGCAGCACCCCCTGCTGGCGGAAGTAGAAGCAACGGAAGATGAGTAGCCCACGTGTCTGCACAGGAGCGACAACATGCTGAGTAAAGATTTGGAAAGCACCCTCGGGCAGGCGTTTAAGTCCGCGCGTGGCAAACGTCATGAGTTTATGACCGTGGAGCATCTGCTACTGGCGCTGACTGAGGATGAGGCGGCCGCCAATGTGCTGAAGGCCTGCGGTGCAAATCTGGCCCAGCTGCGCGAAGAACTTGACGAGTTTGTGAATTCGACAACGCCGCTGATTCCGGATCACGATGAGGAGCGGGAAACGCAACCGACACTCGGTTTTCAGCGGGTCCTGCAGCGCGCAGTGTTCCACGTGCAATCCTCGGGCAAAAACGAGGTCACCGGCGCCAACGTGTTGGTGGCATTGTTCAGCGAGCAGGAGAGTCAGGCGGTATTTTTCCTGCGCGAGCAGAGTATTTCGCGGCTCGATATCGTCAACTACATCAGTCACGGCATTTCCCGTGTTGAGGGTGGCGGCAGCGAGTCATCGCCGGGCAACGAGAGTATTCAGGAGCCTGGTAATCAGGCTGATCCGGAATCGCGGCCGTTGGAAAGTTTTGCTACCAATTTGAACGAAGAGGCCCGTGAAGGTCGCATCGATCCGCTGATCGGTCGCGCTAAAGAAGTCGAGCGGGTGTCACAGATCCTGTGTCGCCGCCGTAAAAACAACCCCTTGCTGGTGGGCGAATCCGGGGTCGGTAAAACCGCGATTGCCGAGGGGCTGGCGCGGCTGATTGTCGACGGTGAAGTCCCCGAAGTCCTGCTTGATTGTGAGGTGTTCTCCCTCGATCTGGGCTCCTTGCTCGCCGGCACCAAATATCGTGGTGACTTTGAAAAACGTTTTAAAGGGCTGCTCGCCGAGCTCAAAAAGCACGAAGGTGCGATCCTGTTTATCGATGAGATTCACACCATTATCGGTGCCGGTGCTGCATCCGGCGGTGTGATGGATGCGTCCAACCTGCTGAAGCCGCTGCTGGCCTCCGGTAAGTTACGTTGCATCGGATCGACCACATTTCAGGAGTATCGCGGTATCTTTGAGAAGGATCGCGCGCTGAGCCGCCGTTTCCAGAAAATCGATGTGGTCGAGCCCAGTGTGGCCGAGACGCACCAGATCCTGCGTGGTTTGCAGTCCCGGTTTGAAGAGCACCATTCGGTGACCTACACCGATAAGGCGCTTGAAACCGCAGCGGAGCTGGCTGCCCGGCATATCAATGACCGCTTTTTGCCGGACAAGGCGATCGACGTTATCGACGAGGCGGGCGCCTACCAGCGTCTGCAGCCGGAGGGGGCCCGCAAGCAGGAAATCGGCGTCACCGATATCGAAGAGATCGTCGCTAAAATCGCGCGGATTCCGCCGAAATCGGTATCTGTGGATGATCGTGAGTCGCTTGCCCAGTTGGAAGACAATCTGAAAATGGTGGTGTTCGGACAGGATTCTGCGATTGCCGAGCTGTCAGCGTCTATCAAGCTGGCACGGGCGGGTCTGAAATCGCCTGAAAAACCGATCGGTTCCTTCCTGCTCGCCGGTCCGACCGGTGTTGGTAAAACCGAACTGTGCCGGCAGCTGGCCAAGCAGCTCGGCTTAGAGTTGCTGCGTTTCGATATGTCTGAGTATATGGAACGTCACACCGTGTCGCGGCTGATCGGTGCGCCGCCGGGGTATGTCGGTTTTGATCAGGGGGGGTTGCTGACTGAAGCGGTGAGTAAAAATCCGCACAGCGTGGTATTGCTCGATGAGATCGAAAAGGCGCATCCGGAGCTGTTTAATATCCTGCTGCAAATCATGGATCACGGTTCCTTAACCGACAACAACGGCCGCAAATCGGACTTCCGCAACGTCATTTTGGTGATGACCACGAACGCCGGTGCGGAAAACGTGAGCCGTCGTTCGCTGGGCTTTACCGAGCAGGATCACACCACCGATTCGCTGGAAGTTATCAACCGCATGTTCACTCCGGAGTTCCGCAACCGGCTCGACAACATCATCAGTTTCGGCTCTTTGCCGGAAGACGTGGTGCTGACTGTGGTCGATAAATTTATCGTTGAACTACAAGGGCAGCTCGACGAGCGCAAGGTCATGCTTGAAGTCGATGAAGATGCCCGCCGTTGGTTAGTCAAGAAAGGTTACGACAAGACCATGGGTGCAAGACCGATGGCGCGTGTCATTCAGGAACACATCAAGAAGCCGTTGGCTGAGCGGGTGTTGTTCGGTGATCTTTCAGAGGCAGGCGGCATCGCGCATGTCAGCCTGGACAGCGAGAAGGATACGTTGGTATTGGAAGTGGAGCATGCTGAGCCGGTCCCCGAGAACGTTTGACGGGACCGGCGCGGGGGGTAACAGTTTTAACGGGCTCGGTAGGTGATGCGGCCTTTGCTCAGGTCGTAGGGTGTTAATTCAACGCGGACCTTGTCGCCGGTCAGTATGCGAATATAGTTTTTACGCATTTTGCCGGAAATATGTGCGGTCACCACGTGGCCGTTATCGAGTTTTACGCGGAAAGTGGTATTGGGGAGGGTGTCGATGACTTCCCCTTCCATTTCGATTTGGTCTTCTTTTGCCATTCAGCTGTCAGTCGGTGAAAAATTGAGGCGGCATTCTGCCTGAAAAGGCGCTGCAATCAAAGTCTCAATGTCAGCGGTTGCGTCTAGTTCACCAGTATCCAGCGCTCATCTACCAGCATCTCTATCGGTCGGTAATTTGCCTTGTACTGCATTTTGGCGCATTCACGAATCCAGTAGCCGAGATAAACATATTCCAGTCCGAGCGACTTGGCGTGTTCGACCAGCCAGAGTACCGCGTAGG
>JBFJYC010000232.1:0-5077 GCA_041622815.1 Spongiibacteraceae bacterium
CTGGCGCCGGCCTGGAGTTTGCCGTTGTTGGCACGGATGCCGGAGGTGCGTCGCGGCCTGACATTGGATACCGGTCATGGTGAGCTCGGCCTCGGCAAGCGTTTCCGGCTCGGCAAAGCGCTGGCTGCAGAGCAATACGGTGAAGCGATTTTGCTGCCCAACTCCCTGAAGTCGGCACTGGTGCCCTGGTTTGCCGGCATTCCGAAACGCACCGGCTGGCGCGGTGAAATGCGGTTCTGGCTGCTGAATGATATCCGGCTGCTCAATAAAAGCCGCTATCCGCTGATGATCGAGCGTTTTGCGGCGCTGGCATTTGCGCCAGGCGCGGCGCTGCCGTCGCCGCTGCCGAGGCCGAAGCTGAGTATCGATGCAGCGGCGGCGGCTGCGCTGGCCGCCCGCTTCGGCCTCGACGGCAAGCCCTTTATCGCGCTCTGTCCCGGTGCGGAATTCGGGCCGGCCAAGCGCTGGCCTGCGGTGCACTTCGCCGGACTTGCCGGGCACTGGTTGCAGCGGGGCTGGCGCGTCGCGCTGTTCGGTTCAGCCAATGACCAGATGGCGAGCGCTGAAATTGCCGGCCTGCTAACCGCGTATCCGGCTGAGCAGATCGTCGATCTCGCCGGCAAAACAAGCCTCGCCGAGGCCATCGATCTGATGTCGGCCGCGTCGGGCGTGGTGTCCAATGATTCCGGTTTAATGCATATTGCGGCGGCGCTGGAGCGGCCGCTGGCAGTGGTGTACGGTTCGACCTCGCCGGCATTCACGCCGCCGCTGGCTGAGCGCGTGAGCGTGCACCAGATACCGGTGGACTGTGGCCCCTGCTTTAAGCGGGAATGCCCGTTGGGGCATCTGAAGTGCCTGCAACAACTCGAGCCCGCGCCGGTGGTGCAGGCACTTGAAAACCTGATAGGAACATCGGAAAGCCTTTAAATGCGGGTGTTAATTGTAAAAATGTCTTCGCTGGGTGATGTGATTCACACCTTGCCGGCGATCACCGATGCCTGTGCCGCCCGCCCCGATCTGATTTTCGATTGGGTAGTGGAAGAAGATTTTGCCGAGGTGCCGGCCTGGCACCCGGCGGTAGAAAACGTTATTCCGGTGGCATTGCGGCGCTGGCGCAAGGCGCCGTTGCAGGCGTTTTCGAGCCCGGAATGGAAAGATTTCCGCCAAAGCCTGAAGAAACCACATTACGATCTTGTAATAGATGCTCAGGGTTTGCTGAAAAGCGCCTGGGTCGGCTCATTGCTGCGGACGCCGACCGCCGGACTCGACGCACAGTCTGCCCGCGAGCGTTTCGCGGCCTGGGCTTACCGCCATCGTTATCCGGTGGCCAAGGACCAGCACGCGGTAGAGCGGATCCGGCAATTATTCGCTCAGGCCCTGGACTACCCACTGCCGGAGACCACCGGCAACTATGGTCTCGATATCAGCCGCTTTAATAGCACCGGCCATCGCGACCATCAGGTGGTGTTTCTGCACGGCACCAGCCGCGAGGACAAGTGCTGGCCGGTCGAGTTTTGGTGTGAGCTCTGCAAGAAAGCGGGCGATCAGGGGCTGGCGGTCGTGTTGCCCTGGGGCAGCCCCGCCGAGCGCGAGCGCGCGGAGGTAATCGCTGACAGTTCGCCACGGGCGCTGTTGATGCCGCGTCTGAACCTGACCGGCATCGCCGCGGTTCTGAGCCGGTCTCTGGGCGCGGTCAGTGTCGATACCGGCCTCGGGCATCTCTGCGCGGCGCTGGATATTCCCACCGTTGCGCTCTATGGTCCGACCAGCCCTAAGTTAGTGGGCACTTACGGCGCAGATCAGGTACACCTCGGTTCTGGGGCTGAGCTTTCAGCCCAAAAGACGATGCGCGACATCGTGCCGGCGCAGGCCTGGGAGGCGTTGCAGCCCATGGTCGAGGCCGCCGCTGCCGGCGCTCGCTGAAGCTGGCCGCCGCGGACAGCCCGGCGGGCTGTCTCTGCATGGCAAAAAAGGCCGATTCCGGCTAGAATGCGCCACTTTTTGATCAACTCAAAAACAATACAAAGTAGCTTTTTGGGTTAATTTTCGGTCCCGCTTCGGACGTCCCGCGCTAAGAAAATAACCGGACGCCCGCTGTTTTTTATGGAAAACCCTATGCCAGTCCAAACCTCCGTTGCTTCGGCGCCGTTAGCGCGCCGTCAGGGTAATGTCGTCCCCATTGAAGAGGGACTGCACAAACACCCGCTCAAAATTTGTCTGCTCGGTTACCGCAGCCATCCGTATAGCGGTGGTCAGGGCATTTATATCAAGTATCTGAGCAAGGCGCTGGTAGAGGCCGGACATCGGGTGGACGTGATTTCCGGTCAGCCCTATCCGCAGGTCGACCCGCGGGTGCGGCTGATTAAAATGCCGGGGCTGGATTTGTTCGAGAACGGTTTGATGTCGCTGCGTCCGCGGCATCTGACGTCGCTCACCAATATCATCGAGTGGTGCAGCAAGCTTACCGGCGGCTTTGGTGAGCCCTACTGCTTTGGCCGGCGTGCGGTGAAGTACCTGAATCAATACGGCCGCGACTACGACATCATTCATGACAACCAGTGCCTGGCTTACGGCATGTTGGAATTGCAGGAGCAGGGCTTTCCGCTGGTTACGACGATCCATCATCCGATTACCAGCGACCTGAGCATTGCAGTTGCCGCCGCTAAAAATATCCGTGAGCGCTTTTTTATCCGCCGCTGGCATTCGTTTCTGGTGATGCAGCGCAAGGTCGCGGCAAAACTACATAACGTGGTGACGGTGTCCGAGCGTTCACGCGACGATATCGCCAAATCATTCGGCCTGCCGGTCGACTCTATCAGCCTGGTTTATAACGGCATCGACACCGATGAGTTTACACCGCGCAAAGATATCGCGCGGATTCCGCAGCGCATTATGGCGACCGCCTCGGCGGATCAACCGCTGAAAGGATTGAGTTATCTGCTGGATGCGCTGGCACAGGTGCGCAGACAGTATCCGGACACCGAACTGTTGCTGGTTGGTAAGCCCAAGCCCGATGGTGAGACCGCTAAACAAATTGAGCGGCTGGGGCTCGGTGACTGTATTCGCACAGTGACCGGCATCAGCACCGAACAACTGGTGGCGTATTATGCCGAAGCCGAGCTGGCGATTGTGCCGTCAGTGTATGAAGGTTTCGGTCTGCCGGCGGGCGAGGCGATGGCCTGCGGTGTGCCGGTGATCTCGACCGACGGCGGCGCCTTACCGGAGGTGACCGGCGACGCCGCGATCACGGTGCCGGCTAAAAACGCCGACGCCATCGCGGCCGCGGTGATTGAGCTTTTTGAAGATCCGCAGCGCCGCGCGTTGATGTCGCAGGCCGGCCGCCAGCGTATGGAAGAGGTGTTCTGCTGGCAGCGCGTCGCAGTGCAAATGACAGATTACTACTGGCGGGTGATTGATCATGCAAACCGTTGATTTTGGGCACTGCCGGCTGGAAAAAGGCGACCGTATTCTCGATCTTGGTTGCGGCGAAGGCCGCCATACCATCGCCTGCTGGGCGGATGCCGACGTTACCGCGATCGGCGTCGATCTCGGCTTCAATGACCTGCATCAGGCGTCTGAAAAATTTCAAGAATTCCGCCAGGCATTTCCGTTAGACGAGGCAGATAAAGGTTTCGGCTTGGTGAATGCCAACGGTTTGGTACTGCCGTTTGCCGACGATACTTTCGACAAGGTGATCTGCTCGGAAGTGCTGGAACATATCCCCGACTACGAAGCGATGCTGCTTGAAGTAGAGCGCGTGTTAAAACCGGGCGGCATTTTTTGCGCGTCGGTACCCCGCGCCTGGCCGGAAAAGATTTGCTGGGCGCTGAGTGAGGAATACCACCTCGTTGAGGGCGGCCACGTAAGAATTTTTAATGCCGCCGATCTGCGAGGCAAAATTCAGGCGTTGGGCTTTGCCTGTTATCACAAGCACTGGGCGCACGCGTTGCACGCGCCGTTCTGGTGGCTCAAATGTCTGCTTTGGTCACGTCGCGATGATCATCCCCTGGTCAGGCTGTACCACCGCTTTCTGGTCTGGGATTTGATGGACCGCCCGCTATTCACCCGTGTGCTCGAACGCATACTGAATCCGCTGCTCGGTAAGAGCGTGGTGCTTTATTTTCGTAAGGAAGTCGCATGAGTGGTCTGTTTTTAAGTAAGGGTCTTTTTCCTCAGGAGTTCTTCCAGGAGACCGTAGATACAATTCGTCGCGCACAGCGCCCGGACGGCTTGATTCCCTGGTTTGAGGGCGGCCATGCCGACCCCTGGGATCATGTCGAAGCGGCGATGGGTTTGTCGATTGGCGGTGCTCACGATGCGGCGATCCGCGCCTACAACTGGCTGCGCTACAACCAACTGGACGACGGCAGCTGGTGGGCGGCGTACAAGAACGGCGAAGTCGAAAACCGCGAGCGCCGGGAAACCAATTTCGTCGCCTATGTTGCCACCGGCGTATGGCATCACTATATGATCAGCGGTGATATCGGCTTCTTACGCGATATGTGGCCGACGGTGGACCGTGCGATAACATTTGTACTGAACGAGCAGACCCAACACGGTGATATCAACTGGGCGGTGAACGCCGACGGCGAGTCGATGTGCGACGCGCTCATCACAGGCTGCAGCAGCATCTACAAAAGCCTTGAATGTGCGCACAACATATCCGTTGTGCTCGACCGTAAGCGACCGCAGTGGTACAGCGCGCGTGAAGCCCTTGGCAATGCGCTGCGCAATAAGCCGGAGCGGTTTGATCGCACTTGGGAAAGCAAGGCGCGCTATTCCATGGATTGGTTTTATCCGGTGTTAACCGGGGCATTTACCGGCAAGCGCGCGACCGAGCAATTGCGTTCGCGCTGGGATGAATTTGTCGAAAAAGATATGGGCTGTCGTTGTGTATCGGACGAGCCCTGGGTGACGGTTGCCGAGTCCTGCGAACTGACTATGGCCTTGCTTGCCGCCGGTGATCACGCCCGCGCGGTCAATGTCTATAGCTGGTTGCATCAGTGGCGGTTGAGTAATGGCGAATACTGGACCGGCTACCAGTTCGACTTGGACATTATGTGGCCCGAAGAAAAGC
>JBFJYC010000233.1:0-5062 GCA_041622815.1 Spongiibacteraceae bacterium
CTTGATTCCGGCTTCTGTGGGTGCTGGTCCGGCCCGCTTGAAATCATCGGCGGCGAGATTGGTGACGGGCTGCATTGACCAAAACAGTCCGTGGCTGCCTCGATCAGAAAAACCACCAGCGCTCGGAGCGGTGTCATTCAACACCACTTCCCCGGAATCATTGGTCCGATACGTTGTTCTCGCCCGCCAGTCGGTACCGATGTCATCGGTTAGTTCTGAAGTCAGTGTGACACTAGCCGATGGAGTAAAGCCGGCAAGCCGTACATCCAACGCGTGATCTATCGGAAAGGTGGTGCGGTCGACAAGAATTCTTGGGTTCATAGCGGCGTTATTTTCTCCCAATGATTCGCAATTCCAGGCCACTGGCATATTGCGCGGGCACGTTCAGCTCACCATGCTCTGTCCGTTCGAATTCGATGTTTTCCTGCTGGAGTACACGTGCAAACTGTGTTGAGTTGTCGACGCTAATGTTAGCGTAGCGCAGACGTGGGCCTACCTCTGAGCCAGCGGTGCGTTTTTTGATACAGTAACTCGAGGAGCCGCCGAAAATTTCAATGCTATCGGTTTTACTTGAAAAAGCATCATTAAACAGTGGCTGTAGTCTTGCGCCGACCAGATCGGTGTCATCGGTATCACTGCATACATTGAGCAGACGTTGGGCACCGTTGAGGTGCTGCTTCCAATCCAACGCAAAGACTGCTTCCGGATTGTGCTGTACGGAAAATGCCTCGTGGTACGTAGGTGTCATACCGTTTTGTAGCCCGAAACTGCTGAAACACGCGGTGTGGCGTAGGCCGTTTGGGTGTACCACGTCGCGCTCAACCCGATAATTAAGCGGTGACGGCTGTAAATTGAGTTCGCAGCAGCGACGGTGAGACTGCTTGATATCAGACGTTGTCCAGACAATCCCCCAGGGTAGTGATCCACCGGCGAGCTGAATGGCTTCGGCTACGACTTTGAATCTGCCAAGTCGGTCCGGGAATTCGACCGCGAGTAGTTCGATAAATCCGTTTTGCAGGACTACCAACCGATTGGCTGTGCCGAAAGGGTGGCTCGATTTCGGGGTGACCGTAAAGCCGAGCCGCTGCCAATCGAGAGCAGCCTGATCGAGGTCGGGTACGGCGATAATTACATGGTCAATATCGGGGTGCATAGTGGCATTCAAATAAGCGGGCGCTGACCCATGACGGCGTTGAGTGGCTGGTGACGAAGTGGCTCACGGCCCTGCAGATGTTCTATAAAATAATCAAAAATATGTTTCTGGAAGGTGGGTTCCGCAAACAGAGAGTGGCTCCGCCCGGGCAGGTACATCAGATCAACTTGTTTACCGGCCCGCTGCAGTGATTCATAAAACTGCAGCAGGCTGCTGGGCAGTGCGTTTTCGTCGAGATCACCCCACGCCAGCAACAGCCTGCCGGCAAGTCTGTCTGCATATTCCGACGGCGACATGCGGCGATAATTCACTGGGGTTTCATTATTGAGGTGTCGAATGTGCCGCCCCGCGCCATAGTCGGGCAGTCCGATATAGCGTTCGGTGGCGTCGGTAAAGAACCCTTCCGGGTCGTAAACACCCGCGCTCGATACGCCAACTTTATAGGTGTCTGGCTGCAGTAACATCGCCATGGCAGAAGCGTGTCCGCCCCATGAATGGCCATTGATGCCGATACGTTCCTGGTCGAGCCAAGGGTTGGCGTTCGCGAGTTCTTGCAACGCCTTGGCGTGCCACTGCACGCCGAGCCGATCTGCGTTTTCGTAATGCATATCCTGAAAATTCTGAGACCGTAGTGGAGAGCCCGGCCCGTCCAGAATGACAACAACAAACCCAAGCTCCGCGAGCGAATAGGCACCGTATACAAATGCACCGGTGAGAGCTTCGTGGAAGTTTCGCGGTTGTGCAATGATCTGCGGCCCTGCGTATATACGCTCGACTACCGGCCACTTGGAGTTGGCGTCGAAATTTCGTGGTTTGATCATGATGCCGTGCAGCGCATCGGGCAGGCCTTCGACATGCACGCAAAAGGGCTCCGGGGGCACCCAGCCGGAAGCGTCCAATGTGACGGTGTTAGCCGCGCCGATCTCGGCGACAAGTTTGCCATCGCGATCGCGGATCACGGTGCGCGTGGGTGATGTCACGGTCGACATGTTGTCGACCAGGTAATTGCCACAGGGAGACATCATACGTGCAGGGCCGGTACCTGATAGCAAAGTCATCAAAGCGAGACCCTGGCCGGCTATCGCATGGTCAAATCCATTGGGTGTTAGCTGCAACCAACCCGTGTTGGGCACTTTGTTGTCGAGATCTATGCGAATCAGCTGCCGATAATAGGGATGGTCGTCCCGCCCGATGGCAGCAGCGGTAAAAAATATCTGGCCACGATTGTGATCGATGTGAATAAGATCGAGAACAGGCCATTCACCGGCAGTGAGCGGTGTGATACTTCCGTTGTCGAGATCAACGAGGTATAGATGACCATAACCGCTGCGTCGTGAGTACCAGATGGCTGCATTTCGTTCATGCAGCAGTGCAATGCAGGGTGCGTGGTATTCGAACGAGCCGAAATCTGTGAAGGTGTTATTGTGCTCGTCCACAACGATACGCACACTGGCAGTGGCAATATCGATGGCGACGAGCGCGATACGCTGCATATCGGGGGTAGCGGCAAGCGTGAACAGTTCGCTACTGTCCGGTCGCCAGTACACTGCAGAGGTTGTTGCTGCATTGATTTCCAGCATGCCCCATTCAGGCGGCAATAAAAGTTCGCGCGGTTCCGTGCCTTGTAAATCAAACAGCACAAAGTCGAGCCGTACGCGTGTTGCATCGCCTGCCATGGCGATGCGAACGTTGTGAATTTTGGGGCGCTTGCTGCCGTCAGCGGGTACGGATTCGAGAAGCGGGTAAGGAAGTACGTCCCGGTCATCGCTGCGCAGGCATAGTAAATGGCGACTGTCCGGCGACCAGAACACGCCGATCGGCGGTAGTGGCGGCAAGACGCCGCGAGCACGGTACACCGCCATGCGGTCATGATCAGGCATTGTTGCGTAGCTGTATCCTTCGCAACCATTGTCACTCAGCGGTTGGGTATGGCCATCGATTTCAGAGCGTATGTGTAGATTGAAAGCCTGTACGTAGACAGCGTGACGACCATCGGGTGACGGCAAGGTCGAAGTGGTGTTAGTGGCAGGTAGGGGTTTGCACAGCGTCTTGTTGAGCGCGCAACGAATACGCTTGCCAGCCGCGACGAATTCGATATGGCTGCGATCTTTCGCGAAACTGAAACTGAGAAATGGCAAACGATACGGATTAACGTCTGTACCGGTCATGCCCGCTAAACAGTCCGCAACATGTTGGTGGTTGAAGGCTTCCCGGCTGTCACCGGTCTTAGCATCAACTAGTATAAATTGATGTTTGTCTGGATCTTTATGTAGATACCAGAACGTCGCCGTTTCGTCGGGCAGCCAATGTGGCTCGATCTGCGTGTTCAACGCTGCTTTGGCCAACTCGGTAGGCCATAGCTCCAGAGCGCGATCATAGTCGTTGGTGCTGAGCATCTCGGTGGAGTTATCTGTGTTAGATGACATTGGGTAAGATCACATCGAGCATCAAATCGGCGCCGCCGCCCAAGCCGTCACCACTAAAGTTTGCTGTCTGGACCACCGTCAGATTTAACTCCGGGATCGCAAAGCCGTACTGGCCGCCTGTGCCGGCGATCGAAATCGTGGCGAATCGATCCAGTTGCATGACACCGAAATGCAGACCATAACCGGCCACCCCGCGTACCGGAGCGACGCCTAGGCTGCTATAAAACTGATTGAGGCATTCAGCATTGACACTTGGTGTGGTAGCTGTGGCCTCATCGAGCCATACTGCGGGAATTACGGCAGTATCCGCGATACGACCTCGAAGACGGAGGCATTCGGTAAATCGTGCAAGATCGCGCGTGGTCATGCGCAGTTCGGATGGGCCAATTTCAGCTGGCCATGTTTGCGCTCCCGGTGTGGGGAATTGCCGCGGCCACTCGAATTGCTCGATGTCAAGCGGCCCTGCTAGCCAGTCATGGGCGAGTTCGGTGAGCGAGCGGCCTGTACAAGCTCGTAAACACTCGGCGACCATCTGACTGTCTGCGCCGCTATATAACCAGTGGGTTCCCGGCGCGTGAACGACCGGCAGGCGATCACTGAAGAAAAATGTGGCGGGGTCATCCGACGCGCCAAATTCAGTAGCGAATTCCATAGTGTTCTCGTAGGCCAGCCCGGACTGCATCGCCAGGCAGTGGCGCAGCGAGATATCATGTTTGCGTGAATCGATTTGTGCGGGGATGCGATTGGCAAGTAACTGAGTTACCGGTATATCAATAGAAGGCAGTACGCCGCGTTCAAGCGCAATACCAATCAGGCACGACAGCCAGGATTTGGTCACCGAAAACAGGTTGTGTTTTGTCTCAGGGCCACAGCCGTTAAAATAGTGTTCGAAAACGACGTTGCCATTTTGTAGGATCAAAAGGCTGTCTAGCCACGGACGAGTTTCTGGTGCAGTGGCAATGATGTCTGCCAGTACTTCCGGGTTGATACCCGCTGTCCCGGTTTTTGTTTTTTTGATTGCCCTCATGTCGCAACCTCGGAGAGCATCTCTTGTACCGCTGCGATAATGGCGTCAGGTCGGTCAAGGGTCATCATGTGGCTGCCGTTGTCGACTTCAATCATACGCCCACGGGGCGTCAACTCGGCCATTGCCCGGTGGGCTGCTTTCGCAAGGGTGTTTACTTGCGGTTTGTTAGCATGATTAATAGTTGCGCTCAAAACCGTCAACGGTATGTCGGGCAGGCCTCGCTGCAGCAAGGCCGATACGATTGCACAGGACTCTTCCATATCACGCAGCTCATCTACAGCAGCCGCGCGTGGAATAAGACAAAGCGATTCGACGTAATCTACCAACGCAGCTTCATCTATGATCGGGCCGCTGTTTTCGCGCAAAAATTTATAGAGTCCCCGTTTGCCCCATAGCCGACCGTAGCCGAGCCTTGCCAATAGCGACTGAATCATGATCTGGCGTTTGAAATTTGGC
>JBFJYC010000234.1:0-5036 GCA_041622815.1 Spongiibacteraceae bacterium
GCGTCGCCCCCTCCCGGGTAAGGCCCGTAACCGCTGAGTATCCGGCCGTTATTGTGATATATGTGGCCGGCAGATCGCTTATGCTAATCCTTTCCTGACGATAATCGAATGCCATGAACCGACACTTTCTACTGGTCTGCTGGGCCATCCTGATGTTCCCCGTCACGGCGATCGCCCAAAACGAACCGGCATTGCAAAGTGAGACAGTCAAACCAACGCAAAAAACTCAGCTGCCGATCGAAGAAGTTCTGGTGACCGTCAGCAAACGTACCGAATCGATTCAGGACATTGGCAGCGCCGTGTCCGCATTCAGCGGCGAAACCCTGAAAGAAAATAATATCCAGAACTACACCTCCCTCGCCGATTTGACGCCCAATATGCAGGCGCGCAGCGAAGGCGCCGTCACCATCCGCGGGATCGGCCGCGCCCGCAACGGCGCCTCACCGGTAGCCTTTCACGTTAACGGGATCTTTTTAGGAGTACGCGGTGCCCCGTTCTACGACTTGCAGGCGGTCGAGGTACTGCGCGGACCTTCCGGCACCGTATTCGGCCGCAACGCCACAGCCGGGGCGATTAATGCCAAATGGATGCCGCCGGAACCGGAGCTGGCCTATGGCGGCGATTTCCGCAATGACTCACGCAGTAAACAATTACGCGCCTACTTAAATCTGCCGCTGCCCGGGCCGGCTGATATGGCGATACGCCTCGCGGCCTATGCTAAACAGTCCGATGGCGATATCGACAACCTGCTGCAAGCTGACGACCACGACCCGGGCAATACCGACGAGAGTTTTGTACGCCTGTTTTTCAGCGCCGATCCGCTGGACAATCTGCACGTGAATTTTCGTGCGATCCGGATGGACGGCGATAGCAACAGCACCGACACCGTATTCTCACCCTCGGAAACAACTCGTCGCAGTGGCTCGCTGGAAGAGCTTGGCGCACAGCCGCTGCCCGCCGATGACCTGACCAAAGTCCGCTCCACTCTAGCAGAACGTATCGGGGTGGAACCAAAAAGGAAATTCAGCCGCCTCGACGCCGACTTTACCTGGTCGCTGGCGTCAGTCCCCTTGCTTGGCGATATGGATGTCGACTTTGTCATCGCCACCGAACGCAGCCGCGCGAATAATTTATACGACCTCGATGGCACCGAAGTCGCCATTATCGACGGCTACCAATTCGACAGCGGCATCAAGCGCAGCGCCGAATTACGTTTTACGTCAATGGGCGACAGCGGTGTCGATTGGATTTTGGGCGCATTCTGGTTCCGGGAAAACAGCTACTACGACCAGTTTATCGACATCAAACTGCAGTCAAACGTATCCGCCGCCTTCCCCGGCTTTCCGCCGTTTCTGATCGGCTCGCCCGGCGACCCGGAAATCATCGCCGAAGCCGAGGCCCGCGTATTCGGACACAGCGCCATGCAAAACAGCCGCGCGCTGTTTGCCAACGTCACACTCGATCTGGCCACTCTCTTCGGTATGCCGAATATCGAGGTGATCGCCGGCCTGCGTGAGAACCGCGATGAAGAACTTATCAAGCAAAGGCTGAATAGAATCACTGCGCTCGATCCCGACGGCAACGCAATTTCCGATGTCAGCCGGGTGGAAAACGGACGTTTCCCCGGCGAGTACGAGGCGACGACCGGCGAACTCGGCGCCAAATGGTATTTTAACGACACCGGCATGGTGTATATGAAATTTGCCCGAGGCTATAAGCCCGGCCTGACCCAGCCACTGGGGGAGGAAGTCAATGCGGTTGACCCGGAATTCCTCGACGCTTTTGAAGCGGGAATCAAAACCTCATTCTTCGATCAGCGCTTAACCGCCAACCTGACAGCGTTTGTATACGACTATACCAATCTGCAGGTGTTCAAAATTATTCCGTCAGGGGTGCGCGTCGACAATGCCGGTGCCGCCAATTTGCGCGGTCTCGAATTTGAAGCCCAGTGGATTCCCGATGCCAACACATTTGTGCAGGCATCACTCTCCTGGCTCGACACGGAGTTCGAAGAATTCTGCGGCAAAGATGATGAACTGGAAGACCAGACCACCCAGCCCGGCTGCACCGACAGCCTGCCCCACAACTTTAAAGGCGGTGAGCTATCGGATGCACCCCGCTACTCCGCTGCCCTACTCGCCCGCTATACATTCAATCTCGGCGACTGGGGCACACTGACGCCGCAGCTGAAAAGCAGTTGGGTCGACGACTACCAGCGCCGTGAATTCGGCAACCCGATCGATAAAATTGACGCCTTCAGCAATACCAACCTGCGCCTGATCTGGGCCCTGCCGGGCGATAAAATCAAGCTCGAAGCGTTCGTTGAGCAGATTGAAGATCACGACGATATTTTCTTCGATCAGTTTTCACTGCCCAATCCCGGGCAGTATTCGCTGATCAGCATGAATCCGCGTCGCACCTCGGGTATCAGTATCGAAGGACATTTCTGATTTTGCACTGGGATCACAGCACAGATTTTCTGGTTGTCGGCAGTGGCGCCGGCGGTATGACCGCCGCCGTTGTGGCATCGATCGAAGGTGCGTCGAGCCTGGTCATTGAGAAAACCGACAAATTCGGTGGCACCACGGCACTCTCCGGCGGCGTCGTCTGGATTCCGGACAATGACAGTATGAAGCGCGCCGGTATCAGCGACTCCGAAGCGGAAGCGCTGGATTACCTGAAGCAGGTGGTCGGCCCGGACGTGCCGGTAGCGAAGCTGCGCGCGTATGTCCGGCAGGCACCGGCCATGGTGCGCTATTTAGCGCAACACACGCCGATCAATTTTTTGGCCGCTGATCGTTACGCGGACTACTATCCCGAACTGAGCGGCGGCAAACCCGGCGGCCGCTCGATGGAGCCGCTGCCGGTCAGCCGCCGCTCGATCGGCGACGAAGCGGACCATCAACGCCTGCCGCCTTGGATCACCTCCGGCTTTATGCGCTTTGGCATTACCGTCAAGGAAAGCCGCGAGGTCATGGATATGACCCTTAAAGGCAAGCTGTATATGGCACGTAATATACTGCGTTACTTTCTCGATATCCGCGCGCGCCTCAAAGACGATGTCGACAACCGTATGACGCTCGGCCGCGGTCTGGTGGTCGCCTGCCGCAAGGCCATGCTGGATCGCGATATTCCGCTATGGTATCGCACCGAGGCAAAGGAACTGGTCATTGAGAATGGCCGTGTCACCGGACTCAAAGTTATCCGCGATGGCAAGCCGCTCACCATTAAAGCCAACAAAGGCGTGTTATTTGCCGCCGGTGGTATGGGCCACAACACAGCCATGCGGCAACGCCACGGCCAACTGCCGACCGGCGAAAACTGGACCAGCGAGAGTCCGGAAAATGTCGGTGACGCGCAGCGTATCGGTGAACAGGCCGGTGCCGCACTCGCCTTCACCGGCAGCGCCTGGTGGACACCCAGCGTCAAAATGCCCGACGGTGAAATGCTCGCACTGATTTCCGGAAAGTCGATGCCCGGATCGATGTTTGTCGACAGCGCCGGACAGCGTTTCTGCAATGAGGCCGCACCCTACGAAGACGTCATTAAAGCGCAGTGGGCGCATCACAATAGCGGCACCGACTGCGTGCCCTGCCATATGGTATTTGATGCCCGCTTCCGCCGGGAGTATATGGCAGGCCCGATTCCGCCGGGCAAAGTGCAGCCTGACGAAAAGCTGCCGGAGGACATCAAGCAGAGCGGTTTTCTCGTCAAAGCAGATTCCATAGCGGCACTGGCAGAAAAAATCGGTGCCGACCCGGCCGGGCTGGCGGAGACCGTGGCCCGCAACAATCAATTTGCAATAAGCGGTAAGGACACCGACTTCGGTCGCGGCGACAGCGACAACGACCGCTATTACAGCGATCCGTCAATTAAACCGAATCCTAATATTGCAGCGATCACAGAGGCACCCTTCTACGCCATCAAAATCTACCCGGGCGATCTCGGCACCAAGGGCGGTCTGAAGTGCGACGAATTCGCCCGTGTACTCAATACCGACGGCGAGGTGATTGAAGGCCTCTACGTCACCGGCAACAGCGCCGGTTCGGTCATGGGTGACAGCTACCCCGGCGCCGGTTCCACCATCGGTCCGGCGATGACCTTCGGCTATATTGCCGCGCGACATGCACTGGGCACACACGACACCAATCCGGGGAGTACAATATGAGCCAGACAGATACGCGTTATGCCTTTGAGCAGCCCGGCGCTTTTCCCCGGGGCTGGCATATCGTTGCCTTCACCCAGGAACTCGGGCCCGGCGCAGTGCGGGCACTGAATTTCTTTAACCACGAATACGTTTTGTTTCGAGGCGAAAACGGTGAAGCGGCCATACTCGATGCCTACTGCCCGCACTTGGGCGCACATCTGGCAGGCACCGGCAGTCGCGTCGTCGGCAATTGTATCCGCTGTCCGTTTCACGGCTGGCAATACGACAAGACCGGGGCTTGCACCGACATTCCCTATGCCAGCAAAATTCCGGAGCGCGCGAAGAATGCGCTGAAGAGTTACCACGTCTGCGAGAAAAACGGTTTTATTGCGCTCTGGCATGACCCGGAGGAGGGCGCACCAAACTGGGAATTGCCTGAGATTCCCGAATGGAATACGCCGGGTTGGGGCGACTGGCGGTTTACCCGCAAACGGATCAAATCGCACGGCCGGGAAATTATTGAGAATATTGTCGACGCCGGTCACTTTCCCTCGGTTCATGGCGGCCACCCGATTCAGTTCGACAACACCTTTACCAAATTCACTGTCTCACAGGAGTCGCGCATAAAATCTGACCTGAGCGCGTCGATGATTCAGCCGTCAGATCTGGAATTCGATCTGCAGGCTTTCCGCGAACAACGCGGTGTTGATGATGGTGATCAATGGGGTATTGCCACCTACCACGGGCCGTCGATTATGTATTTCTATACGACCTCCGAGAGCGCTGAAGTGTCCTATAAAAGCTGGTGGATTAACTTCTACACTCCGATCAATGATGAGGAAGTCGAGCTCACCTCGGGTGTTATCGTCGCAAGTCTCAACGAACAACC
>JBFJYC010000235.1:0-5013 GCA_041622815.1 Spongiibacteraceae bacterium
CGTGGGGGCCCTGTCCGCGTATCACGGCAATGAAGTCGCGGTCCAATTCGCCGCGGTCGAAGGCCGCCTTCAGGGATTGCTGGTCTTCAAAAATGACCGCCGCTGCGGTGACCCGTTGATGCGCTGTCGCCACCGCCGAAATTTTAATAATCGCGCGCCCGATATTACCGTCCAATAAGCGCAGTCCGCCCTCTTTCGCGAAGGGGTGTGCGGCGGGCCGCACTATCGTGTGGTCAGCGGGATTGCGTGCCGGTGCCCGCCATTGCAGTTCACCCGTGTCTGACAGTGTCGCGCGTTTGGCATAGTGGCCGAGACCGGGCCCCCAGTTGGTGAGCACATCGTCGTGCAGCAAGCCGGCACCGAGCAGCTCGGCGATGACCAGAGCGGTGCCACCGGCGCTGTCGAAATGATTCACATCCGCTTCGCCGTTGGGATAAACGCGGGTCAGCAGTGGCACCAGTGCTGATATGTCGGCGAAGTCCTGCCAGTCAATCGCAATGCCGGCGGCGCGGGCCACCGCCACCCAGTGCAGGGTGTGGTTGGTAGAGCCGCCGGTGGCGATCAGGCCGACCAGCGCATTGACGATGCATTTCTCGTCGATGACCTGCGCCAGCGGCGTATAGTGTTTGCCCAGATCGGTGATCCGGCAGATGCGTTCGGTGGCGCTGACGGTGAGTTGCTCGCGCAAGGGGGTGCCGGGATTGGCGAAGGCGCCGCCGGGCACATGAATGCCCATGACTTCCATCAGCAACTGGTTGCTGTTGGCCGTGCCGTAAAAGGTGCAGGTGCCGGCGCTGTGGTAGGCACCGGATTCCGCCTCCAGCAGTTGTTCGTATGTGATTTCGCCGGCTGCGTGCTGCTGGCGCACTTTTGCCTTGTCAGCGTTGGACAGGCCCGACGGCATCGGCCCGGCGGGCACGAAGATGCAGGGCAGGTGGCCGAAGCTGAGCGCGCCGATCAGCATGCCAGGCACGATCTTGTCGCACACACCCAGGCACAGCACGCCATCGAACATGTTATGGGACAGGGCAATCGCCGTTGCCGCGGCGATGGTGTCGCGGCTGAACAGGCTCAGCTCCATACCTGCGGTACCCTGCGTAACGCCATCGCACATCGCCGGCACGCCGCCGGCCACCTGCGCGGTACAGCCGATGCTGCGCGCGGTTTGTTTAATCAGTTCCGGGTAGCTTGCCAGTGGTTGGTGCGCCGACAACATATCGTTGTAGGCGGTGACGATGCCGATATTGGCGGCATCCGCCATTTTTAACACTTGCTTGTCGTCGCTGCTGCAGGCGGCAACGCCGTGGACGAAATTACTGCAGGACAGGCTTTTCCGGTGCGGGCCGGCGTCGCGCATACGCGACATACGGCCGAGGTAGTTGCGGCGCGATACGGCGCTGCGTTCTGTAATGCGTTTGGTTATCGATTGCAGTGCCGATTGCGCTGTCATACCGGGCTCCAGTAAATCGCCAACGGTACCTGATGCTGATGCAGCACCGCACACACCGGCAGCTGCTGCGGCATGTTACTGGTGAGCGCGCGGTCCAGGACAACGCGCTTATCTTTGCCGTTGAGGTGGAGAAAAAGTTGCCGGCTGTTGAGCACGGTACTGAGGGTGAAGGTGATGCGCGCTTCGGCACGATCCGGCGGATGAGTGGCGACAAGCAGCTCGCGGCTGGTGAGCGCTTCGTGTAATTCAGGCGCGTCCGGGAACCAGGATGCGGTATGGCCGTCGCCGCCCATTCCGAGCACGGTCACGTCGAGCGGGAAGGGTATCGCCGCCAGTAAAGCACCGCTTCTGGCGAGCCCCTGTTCGGGCGAGCTGCCCGGGTTTTTGAGTGGAATAAACGCTACCCCCGGTACATGACTGAGCAGATGCTCGCGCAGTAATTTTTCATTGCTTTCCGGGTGGGTTCTGTCGACCCAGCGTTCATCGACCAGCGTCAGGGTGACTTTGTCCCAGGGCAGCGCTAGCGCCCGCAATGCCTTGAATAACGGTACCGGCGTGGTGCCGCCCGACAATGCCATGCTGGCGCGGCCACGCCGGGCGATCGCATCGGTCAGCAGTTCGGAGATCTTTTGTGCCAATGCGCTCGCAGAGGCCGCCGCGTCGGGCGCCGTAAATAATGTTGCTGTGCTCATGAGTGCTCGTGCCAGCTGCGACCCTCGCGTTCGGGGAGTGCCAGTGCTGCGGTCGGTCCCATGCTGCCGGCAGGATAGGACTTCGGCGTCACTGAAGCCTGTTCCCAGCCGCTGATAATAGCGTCTACCCAGCGCCACGCGGTTTCTACTTCGTCGCGGCGCATAAACAGGGTCGGGTCGCCGTTGATCGCATCCAGCAGCAGGCGCTCGTATGCGCCGTAGCGGGTGCCGTCGCTTTGGGTCAGGTTCAGTGCCACCGGCTGCAGCTTCAGCCCCTCGTCGAGCCCCGGTCTTTTGTTGACCATATACATCCGGATATTTTCCTTTGGCTGTATCGCAATAATCAGTTTGTTGGGTAGCTGATTGTGATCGCCGGGGAAAATCGAATAGGGCAGCGGTTTAAACTCCAATACGATTTCAGAGTATCGCTGCGACAGGCGCTTGCCGGTACGCAGATAAAACGGCACACCCGACCAGCGCCAGTTGTTGATCTCCGCACGTACGGCGACAAAAGTTTCGGTGTTGGCAAAGTCGGCGTATTCAGCCTGATCGAGAAAACCTGCAACCGGTTCGCCGTCGATGGCGCCTTTGCTGTATTGCCCGCGTACCGACATTTTCGCTGCCATGGCGGGGGTGAAGGGCGTCAGCGCCTTCAGGACTTTCACTTTCTCGTCGCGAATCGAATCGCCGGCGATGCTGGTTGGTGGCTCCATCGCCACCATCGCGAGTATCTGCAATAGATGATTCTGTACCATATCGCGCAGTGCGCCGGCGGGGCCGTAGAAATCTGCGCGACCTTCCACGCCGATAGATTCGGCGACCGTGATCTGCACATTGTCGATATAGTTGTTATTCCACAGCGGGTACATCAGCGTGTTGCCAAAGCGCAGTGCCAGCAGGTTCTGAACGGTCTCTTTGCCGAGATAGTGATCGATGCGGAAGGTGTCGGCCTCATCGAAGGCGGCGCCGACCTCATCATGAATGCGGCGGCAACTGCTGAGATCATTGCCGAGCGGTTTTTCTAGCACGACACGGGAGCGCCGGCTCAACACGCCGCTACGCTTCAGTGTGCTGCAGATTTGCCCGTAAAATGCCGGTGGTGTCGCCAGATAGTAGACAACTTCATGATCGCCGGCGGCCTCCAGCCGGGATTTTAGGCCGCTGTACTCGGGGTCATCGCCGGTTGAGTAATATTCGATTTTAGCGGTGAAGCGGGCCAGCTGAACGGGCTCGGTTTCGATGCCGGCCATCCATTTGGCGACGACCGCAAGGTAGTCGGCAGTTGTCTGCCGGGTGCGTCCGGTGGCGATGATGCGATCGACCCGTGACAGAAAGTGGGCTTCCTGAAGCTCATACAAAGCAGGCATCAGCTTGCGGAGTGTCAAATCGCCGGTTGCGCCGAATATGACGAGCACGACCGGGCCGGATGCAGCGCTATGTGTAGTCATGTTGAATTCCTGATCATCGCAGATCATAGCGCGCTGTGTAGAAAATGTATGCCGGTGGCGGCGGCAGCGACAGCCGCGGGGTTATACTCGTCACAATATGTTCTGCGGAGTTCCGGCCGATGTCCGCTGCCAATGAAATACTTGCCCTTTCCTATCCGCTAATGCCGGTACTGGAAATACCCGAGCTGGCTTTGGCGCAACCGCTGGCGGATGCACTGCGGGCCGGCGGCATAACGACGCTGGAAGTTACGCTGCGGACCGGGGCGGGTTTGGCAGCGATTGCGCAGTTGACGCGGGATAACCCGGATCTGTTGATCGGTGCCGGGACTGTTACCAGTGCGCAACAATTGCGTGCGGCAGAGGATGCCGGCGCTGCATTTGCGATCAGCCCGGGTTTGTCAGATAGCTTGCTCGATGCGGCGGCCGGTACGCAATTGCCGCTAATCCCCGGTGTGATGACCGCCGGCGAGATCATGACCGCACTGGACGCGGGCCTGAATTGTCTGAAGTTGTTTCCCGCCGAGGTGGCCGGCGGGGTGGCGTTTTTAAACGCTATCGGCGGTCCCTTCCCGGATGTGAAGTTCTGTCCGACCGGTGGTGTGACCGCGGCGAGCCTTGGCGCTTATCTGGCGCTGCCGAATGTGCTCTGTGCCGGCGGCAGCTGGGTGGCGCCGCGTGCATTGATAGCGGCAGGGGAGTGGGCGAAGATTACGGCTCTGTGCCTCGCAGTCACCGGCGGCTATCGCTGAGCCCGGATCCAGGTCATGGTATTTGCGGGTTTGTGCTGATAACGTTGGCGCCCGCTCGACCGTTAAGCCAAGGTTAATACCGGCAACGCATAATGGCACCGAATTCTGCTGCGCATGGCGCGGCATAGACACGTATCCGCAAAAGCGGTTTTCACCAGGAGATAGGAAATGAAGAACGTTTTTAAATCAGCCGTAGCGCCGGCGCTATTGGGCGCCAGCCTGATTCTCGGCGGCTGTTCCATCGACCCTTATACGGGCGAGCAGAAAACCAGTAATACAGCAAAAGGTGCCGGTATCGGTGCCGTCACCGGTGCGATTCTCGGCGCTGCGGTATCCAGCGACAAGGACCGCGAAAAAGGCGCATGGCAGGGTGCTGTGGCCGGTGCTGCTGTTGGCGGTGGTTACGGTTATTATATGGACCAGCAAGAAGCGCGTCTGCGTCAGCGTCTGGAGTCCACCGGTGTCCGCGTTCAGCGTATCGGCGACACGATCCGTTTGATTATGCCTGGCAATATTACCTTTGACGTGAACCAGACCAATATCAAACCGAACTTTACCAATGTGCTGAGCAGTGTCGCGGAAGTGGTGCGTGAGTTCGATAAGACAGTCTTGGATGTGAAGGGCTATACCGATTCAACCGGTAGCTTTGAACATAACCAGAACCTGTCTGAGCA
>JBFJYC010000236.1:0-5001 GCA_041622815.1 Spongiibacteraceae bacterium
CCACCGACAGGCGGGCGGCAAGGGCGACCGCATCCGGACGCTGCCGGAACACAGCCTCAAAACCACCCTCCAATTCGGGTCCGACCCAGAACACCGCGCGGGCGCCGCGCAGCTGCTTAATATCGGAGGGCCGGGGGGCGTAGTGGTGGGGGTCGACGTGCGGTGGCAACATCACGCGACTTTCCAGTGCATCACCGGCGACCGCCGTAACCAATAGCTGTAACGGACGAATACTGCTCATCACATAAAACGGCTGTGCAGGCCCGCCGGTCATCGCCGCAGCAGGCAGCGGCAGCAGACCGGGAGCGACGAGCGCAAACGCCAACAGCCATGGGCGCAGGAAGTGTGGGATTTTATACACGGGAAGCGGGCCGGGCGTTGCTGGTGAGCTGTGTAAGAAAGGCGCTATCATAGCATTTTCGCGGCAAACCCCACCCATGAACACCGATCCCAACCACAGCGTCGAACTGTTGCGCCTTGAGCAGGTTGCGTTGCAGCGCGGCGGGCAGGTGTTGTTGCAGGACATTACGCTGCACCTGCACGCCGGGGAAATCATCACCATTATCGGCCCCAACGGTGCCGGAAAAACTTCTTTACTGAAAATCATACTCGGGCTCTATCAACCCGACAGCGGCACAGTGAGCAAGCGCAAAGGCCTGAGGCAGGCGTGGATGCCACAACGGGTCGTGGTACCTACCGGCCTGCCGATGGATGTGGCGCGCTTTCTCAGCCTCGCCAGCAACGACCGCATCGACGCGGTGTTAGCCGATTGCGCAATTGCACACCTGAAGCATTCGTCGATGAACGCCATTTCCGGCGGTGAAATGCAGCGGGTCCTGCTCGCCCGGGCGCTGCTGCAGGAACCGGAACTGCTGCTGCTGGACGAGCCCGCCCAGGGCCTTGACCTGCCGGGGCAGGACGACCTCTACCGTCTGATTGCCGATATCCGCAGCCGCCTGCAATGCGGCGTAATCATGGTCAGCCACGACCTGCACTGGGTGATGGCGCAGACCGATAATGTTCTATGCCTGAATCAACATATCTGCTGTCACGGTCACCCGAAGATAGTAAGCACTCACCCACAGTTTGTTTCAATGTTCGGTGAGCGCCACGCGCAGACACTGGCGCTGTACCAGCACCAGCACAATCACAGCCACGATTTGCACGGCGATATCACTGCGGGCGCGCCGGCGCCCGACGGCCACGAGCACTGCAGCCATGATTGATCTGCTGCTCTATGCGCTGCTAGCCGGGCTGTTGCTGGCAGCGGTGTGCGGCCCCCTCGGCGCGCTTATCGTCTGGCAGCGACTGGCCTATTACGGTGACACTCTCGCGCATTCCGCGCTGCTCGGCGTCGCTCTCGGCCTGCTGCTGAACCTGCCGGTACAACTCGCGGTGATGATCTCCAGCGCCGCCATCGCACTGCTGCTGTTGCAACTGCGCAAGCGCACCGAACTGGGCAGTGACGCGTTGCTGGGCATGCTCTCGCATTCGAGTCTGGCAATTGGCTTACTGGCGCTGGCGCTGGGACAGGCGAGCAGCGGCTTGTCGATCGAGTCACTGCTGTTCGGCGACCTGCTCGCCATCCTGCCGGCGGATGTCATCACTATCGCGGTGGTCACCACATTGGTAGCCGCGTTTCTGCTGCGGTATTGGAATCAGCTGGTCTCGATCACTACCAACGCCGATCTCGCCGCGGTCGAAGGGGTAGCCGTTGCTAAACTGCAGACCACGCTGATGCTCGCCATCGCACTGGTGATCGCGATCTCGATCAAAATCGTCGGCGTGCTGTTGATTACCGCACTGCTGATTATCCCCGCGGCAGCGGCGAGCCAGATCGCACGCAGTCCGGAGCAGGTCGCCGTGCGCGGCAGCCTGCTGGCGATGCTATCGGTGGTCGTCGGGCTGGCGACAAGCTGGATTATCGATACGCCGGCAGGCGCAACCATCGTCAGCGTGGCCGCGGCGTTATTCTTAAGCTTGTTTTTACTGTCAGCGCAGAAGCGCTAGCACCTCACAGCGGTTACACTGAGTCACCGCCCACACCGCACGAGAATCTTAATGGCCAAACCAAACTACTCATTTGAAAAACGGCAGAAAGAAATCGCGAAAAAGAAAAAGAAAGAAGAGAAGCGCCTGAAAAAGCTGGAACAAAATACGGATAGCGCTGCGGAAGAAGCATCTGCAGAAAATCCGCCGACCACCGACGCGACATAAGGTTCGGACACGAAATTGAGTATTGAACAATGACAGCGCAATCGAATGCTGCGACTTTAGAGGCCCTGAAAATTGCCTTTAGCTACATGCCCAAATCGATCGAAGTAAATCAATACGAGTATGGCGAGCGCTATCAAC
The DNA here is from genome assembly GCA_041622815.1 of Spongiibacteraceae bacterium. Classification (GTDB taxonomy): domain Bacteria; phylum Pseudomonadota; class Gammaproteobacteria; order Pseudomonadales; family Spongiibacteraceae; genus JBFJYC01. Next base: position 2,356 of record JBFJYC010000236.1, read on the forward strand.
GCGTGCTCGGGCACATCGAGTCGGTACGGGAAGTGCTACTGATCAACGGCATTGATCCCGACGAAGTCGATGGAGAAGTTAATTCTGATATCGCCCCGCGCTCCAGCTATTGAGCAACGCCCCTGTGCAAACCGTGTCTATTCTGGTCGACGTACAAAACGTCTATTACACCACCCGATACGCTTACACCCGCAACTTCGATTACAACAAGTTCTGGGCGCAGGCAACGAGGAACCGGCAAGTAATAAAAGCCATCGCCTACGCCACCGACCGCGGGGATGAAAAACAGCGTCAGTTCCAGAACATTCTCAAAGCGATCGGTTTCGAGGTGAAACTCAAACCCTTTATCCAGCGCGCCGACGGCTCCGCGAAAGGGGACTGGGACGTGGGCATTACACTGGACGGCATCGAACTCGCCGAGACCAGCGATACAATTATTTTAGTCTCCGGCGACGGCGACTTTGATTTGCTCGCGCAGAAAGCGAGAATCAAATATAACACCGCATTCGAAGTTTACGGCGTGCCGCAGCTGACCGCGGCATCACTGATCAATGCCGCCACTAAATACTTCCCGATAGAATCTGATTTACTATTGGGCTGAGCGTCAGCCAACAATAAAAACCCGGAGGCATTATGTCCGCGATAGAAGCAGCTCTTCAGGCCGCGATCGATTGTGGCGATATCCCCTGCGCGGCAGCGGTTGTCGCAACTTCGGACGAGACCGTATTCGAAGGCGCCTTCGGCAAACCCCATGTCTCTGCAGAGAATTCGTTAACGCCGGACGCTATTTTCCGCTTTTATTCGATGACCAAAGCCGTGACCTCGGTCGCGGCGATGCAGTTAGTGGAAGCGGGCGCGATCGCGCTCGACGCACCGGTAGCGGACTACATTCCCGCATTTGCTGAGTTGCAGGTGCTCACCGGCTTTAATGACGCAGGCAAAGCACAGCTTCGCGCTCCAGTCGGGCAAGTTACAACGCGGCAACTGCTGAACCATACCGCCGGCTTCGGCTACGAAATGTTCAATCCTCTACTGCTGCAGGAGGTAACATCGGGCAGCCTGGCCAGCGCATTTTCCCCGACCGGCGATTTTCTGAAAGCCCCCTTAGTATTCGACCCGGGCAGCGAATGGCAGTACGGCATCAGCACAGACTGGTTGGGGCGGTTGATTGAAATCGTCAGCGGCGAAGCCCTTGACGCGGTTTTCCGCAAGCGTATTTTTGAACCCCTTGGCATGCAGGACACCCACTTCAACCTACCCGCTGAAAAGGCATCAAGACTTGTCGCGACCTGCCACCGACAGGCAAATGGCTCGCTGGCAGAAGCGCCCTTAACCCCGCCCTCCGATGTTGAATTCTTTAGCGGCGGTGGCGGCCTGTATTCAACCGCTGCCGACTACACCCGGTTTGTACGCGCGCTGTTGCGAGGCGGCGAACTCGACGGTGCCCGCATACTCCGCCGCGACACTGTCACCCTGATGGGCGAAAATCAGATTGCTGATATAACAACAGGTCGCATGCAAACTGTGATGCCGGAAGCCAGCAACAGCGTCAATATGTTCCCGAATTCTTCCGACCGCTTCGGTCTGGGCTTTCTGATCAACGGTGAACCCGGCGGTGCCGGAAAGGCCGCCGGCAGCCTGAGCTGGGCCGGGTTAGCCAACACCTATTTCTGGATCGATCCGGCGCGGGATATTTGCGCCGTGCTGCTGATGCAACTGTTTCCGTTTTTTGACAACAAAGCCGTTGGCGTACTAAGCCAATTTGAACGCGCCATCTACAGCAGCTTAAAAGGACAATAATATGAAATCCGATCTAAAATCCGGCACCCCGATTTACGAATGTACCCTCGATATCACCGGCGTCACTGACTTCGGCTTCAGTCTTGAGCGTGTGCTCAGTGGCGAAGCACTACTGCCGCAAGGTGTACGCATCGATGCCGCTGTATCCGGTGACGTCACTGGCGATTTAATCAACGGCCGATTGACAGGCATTGATTACCTGTATGCGCGCGCAGACGGCCGGATGGAATTACATATCCACACCGTAATCAATACCCAGGACAGCGCCAATCTATCGATGTTTGCGGATGGCATCGCTACGCCCCAGGGCGCAGGCCCCAATCTCGACCTGCGCGAAAATGCGACGCTGTTTAGTGGCGACTCACGCTATGAGTGGGTCAATGGCCTGCAGATTTGGGGTAGCGGGGTCGTCGATCTTGAAAACCAGCAGGTCATCGTTAAAACCTGGGTTGCCTGAAACGGCAATACTCTATTGCCCACCGTAAACAATCTAAAAACCGGAGATTTTTTATGTACATCCCACCGGGTTTTAATACCGTTACACCCTATTTCTTTGTTAAAAATGCCAACGCATTTATCCGCTTCCTGATCGACGGACTCGGCGGCACCGAGACGCTCCGCAACGAAACACCTGACGGCACAGTGCAGAATGCCCAGATCAGCCTCGGCACCTCGACGGTTATGGTCAGCGAAGCATCTGAAGCCTACCCCGCGATGTGCTCCGCGTTCTATTTATACGTCGGGGACGCTGACCAAGCCATGGCCCGCGCCATAGAGCACGGCGCCAAACCGGAGATGCCGGTGCAGGATATGCCCTACGGAGACCGGCAGGGTGGTGTGAAAGAC
>JBFJYC010000237.1:0-4997 GCA_041622815.1 Spongiibacteraceae bacterium
CATACCCAGCCGCGCCGCCTGGCGGCGCGCACCGTGGCGCAGCGGGTTGCCGAGGAATTGCAAACTCCGCTCGGCGGCGCGGTCGGCTTCCAGATGCGGTTTGCCGCCGACACCAGTGAAGGCACCCGACTCAAGGTGCTGACCGATGGTATGTTGCTCGCTGAAATCGGCCGCGACCGGCAGCTGCGCCGCTACGACACCATCATTATCGATGAGGCCCACGAGCGCAGTCTCAATATTGATTTCCTGCTTGGCTATCTCAAGACCCTGCTGCCGAAGCGTCCCGACCTGAAATTGCTGATTACTTCGGCGACGATTGATACCGGCCGCTTTGCAGAATTTTTTGGCGGCGCGCCGGTGCTGCAGGTATCCGGCCGCAGTTTTCCGGTTGACATCCGCTATCAGGAAATCGACGCGCCGGAAGCTGCCGCCGAAGCCGGCTTCGGGCCGGCGGTTGAAAACGCGTTGCGCGAACTCTACGCCGAGGGAGTGAGCCGGGAGGGCGGCGTACTGGTATTTCTCAGCGGCGAAGCTGAAATACGCGAGGTTGCGCTGCATTTGCGGCGCATCGATCTGAACGTCGAGGTACTGCCGCTGTACGCGCGACTGGGTTTAAAAGATCAGCAGCGTATTTTCGCCGGCAGCGGCCGTGGCTGGCGGGTGATTCTGGCCACCAATGTCGCCGAGACGTCGCTGACCGTGCCCGGTATCCGCGCGGTGATCGATACCGGTCTGGCGCGGGTGTCGCGCTACTCACATCGCAGCCGTTTACAGCGCCTGCCGGTGGAGCCGGTGTCGCAGGCCAGCGCCAATCAGCGCGCCGGCCGTTGCGGGCGCACCGGCCCCGGCATCGCAATGCGACTGTATAGCGAGCAGGATTTTATGCGGCGCGATGCCTTTACCCAGCCCGAGATTCAGCGCAGTAATCTGGCGGCGGTCATTCTGCAGATGTTGCGGCTCGGCCTCGGCGACGTCGAAGCGTTTCCCTTTATCGATGCGCCGGATCCGCGCCTGCTGCGCGAAGGCTTTAAGACCCTCACCGAGTTGGGGGCGGTGGAAGCGCGCAAGCTCACCAGCCTCGGTGAGCAACTGGCACAGTTTCCGGTCGATCCGCCGCTGGCGCGCATGCTGGTGAAGGCGACGGAGTTGGGTTGCCTGCGCGAGATGCTGATTATCAGCAGTGCACTGGCCGGCATGGACCCGCGCGAGCGGCCGCAGGAGAAGCGTACGGCGGCGGATCAGTGCCATGCGCGCTTCCGCCACGCCGAGTCAGACTTTATGAGCTGGGTGCTGCTCTGGGACTATGTCGAGAGCCAGCGCGAAGCCTTATCGTCCTCGGCCTTCCGGCGTCTGTGCGGGCGCGAATTTTTGTCCTGGCGCAAGCTGCGTGAGTGGCGCGATGTGCACCGCCAGCTATTGTTGCAGTGCCGCGCTGCCGGATCGAAACTAAATCAGGAGCCGGCGGATTACCGCAGCGTGCACGTCGCCTTACTGACGGGCCTGATTCAGAATATCGGCTGCCATGACGAACGCGGCGAGTATCTGGGCGCGAATAACCGGCGCTTCCGCCTGTTTCCCGGCACCGGACTGAAACGTAAAACGCCGAAGTGGATTGTCGCGGCGGAGGTGGTGGAAACCCGTCAGGTTTATGCGCGCTGTGTCGCGGCGATTGATCCGGCCTGGATTGTCAGCGCCGCTGCGGCGTTGGTGAAGCGGCATTACTCAGAACCCCATTGGCAGGCCGGCAGCGGCCGGGTGGTGGCCAAGGAACAGCTATCCTTATACGGCTTACCGCTGGGTGATGGCGGGCTGAAACATTACGGCGCGATTGATCCGGTGGTGAGCCACGAGATATTGATTCGCAGTGGTTTGGTGGAAGGGCGCTTGCGCACCCGGGCGCCGTTTCTGGCCCATAATCAGGCCTTGCTGAAACAGGCCCGGGAACAGGAAAGCCGGGTCCGGCGCCGCGATATCGCCGCCTCCGACGACGATATCTTTGCCTGGTATAGCGCGCGGCTGCCGGCGGATATCGTCACCGCGCGCCAGCTCGAAGCCTGGCTTAAGCGCGCGGGCCCGGTAGACACAAAGCTGCTGCAGATGTCCGCCGCCGACGCGATGCGCCGCGAAAACGCGGTGGCCGGCGATCAGTTTCCCCCGTATCTGGATATCGGTGATCTGCGCCTGCCGCTGAGCTACCAGTTCGAGCCCGGACATATCGCCGACGGTGTCAGTCTGACGGTGCCGGTGGCGGCGCTGAACCGCGTGCCGCCGGCATTGCCGGAATGGACAGTGCCGGGTTTGTTGGCGGAAAAAAGCGAACAATTGTTGCGCTCGCTGCCGCGGCAGTGGCGCAAGCAGATTCAGCCGATACCCGATTTGTTGGCGCAGTTGCTGCCACGGCTACAGTGGGGGCATGGCCCGTTGATAGCGGCGCTGACAGCGGCGGTAAAAGCCATCAAGGGCGTGCAATTGCCGGCGGATGCGTGGCGGCCGGAGGAGCTGCCTCCGTTCTATCAAATGAATATCCGGGTCGTCGATGAGAAGGGCAAACTGATTGCCCAGGGCCGCGATTTTGCCGCGCTGCGCGCCGAATACGCAGAGCGCACCAGAGAGGATTTACAGCAGCAAAGCGAAAGCCACTTTCCCGGCGGTCGGCTGACCGACTGGCGTCTGGATAGTTTGCCGGTGGAGCAGGCGCTGAAAACCGGTGGTGTCGCCTTGCGCGCCTTTCCGGCCTTGCTGGATAAGCGCGACGGTGTTGAAGTGGCCATGCTCGATACCGAAGACGATGCGCAGGCGGAAAATATCCGCGGGATTTCCCGGCTCTATTTACTGAAGCTTGCGCAGACGGCGGGCAAGTTGCGCAATCGCTTCTGGCGCGATAATGCTGTCCAGCTGCAGTTTGCGGCCGCGGGCCAGAGCCGTGAGGCCTGGCTGGATGATTTGATGCTCGCCGCGGCGCGCAGTTGTTTTCTGGCCGAAGGCGAATTGCCGCGGGACAAGGCGCAGTTTGGGCGACTCTGGCAAAGCCGTCGCGGGCGCTATAAAGATGTCGCAGAACAAAAAGCGTTGCTGCTGGCGGAGATTATCAGCGGCTTTGCCGCTGTGTTGCATGATCTCAGAGCGCTCGATCGCGGTGTCTGGGACGCGACCATCGATGATATTTCGCTGCAGCTGCGGCATTTGTTTGTGCCGGGCTTTATCTGGCTGGCGGGTGATGAGGTGCTTGCCCACTATCCGCGCTATCTGCAGGCGATGTCGCAACGGCTTGCGCAGCTGCGCGGCAACGCAAGCCGCGAAAAACAACACCTGAGCACACTGCAAAAACTGCAGCAGCCGCTGCTGCAACTGGCGGACAACAATATAGAAAATATCCTGCGCAGCGACGCGCTGCGGGAATACTATTTTATGCTGCACGAGTTCAGGGTATCGCTGTTCGCGCAGAATCTGAAAACCCGCTATCCGGTGTCGGAGAAGCGGTTGCGTCGTGCGCTGGAGGCACTGGGCGATAGAAAATAATATATAAAACAACTGGTTATAGTTATAGTGGCGGCGGCAGAAAAAGGCGGTGAACTGATCCGTAGATTCCCTGTCTGATGTTACGAGCCACCGGCTGTCCCGGCATGGCAAATTTATCAGTGGAGACTAAAACAATGGCTAATTTTTCAAGAACCCCTCTGGCCGCGGCTTTGGGGATGGCGTTTGCAGCAAGCACAGCAATTCCCATGGCATCTGCCGATACCAATCCCTTCGGTGCAACCCGCTTGAGTGGTGGTTACGATCAGGCCAATTTCAAGGAAGGCAAATGCGGTGAAGGTAAGTGCGGCGAAGGTAAATGTGGCGGTGACAAAGCCGTCAAAGCCAAGCCGGAGGGAAAGTGCGGTGAAGGTAAGTGTGGCGAAGGTAAGAAGCGCGCCGGACATTTTGCGAAAATAGATGCTAACGGCGACGGCAATATCAGCCGGCGCGAATTCCGCCGTCATCATGACGAGAAATTCAAAATGCTGGACGCCGACAACAATGGCAAGATCAGCGCCGATGAGTTCTCCACACACCGCAAGGCTAAGAAGGAAGGCAAGTGCGGTGACAAGGCCAAAGAAGGCAAATGTGGCGAAGGCAAGTGCGGCGCTAAGTAAGCCCGCTATTTACAGTGCAAAAGCTGCACAATAAATCCGGACCGGCACCCCAGACAGGTGCCGGTCTTGGTTTGCGCCGGGAAATGCTGACGGCGCTGGCGGCCGCGGATAGCGCCTGTGTTGATTTTTTTGAGGTCGCGCCGGAAAACTGGATCGGTATCGGCGGCCGTTTCGGCCGCCAGTTTGCCGAACTCGCGGAACGCTGGCCGGTTTTATTTCACGGCTTGTCGTTAAATATCGGCGGTCTTGCGCCGCTCGATTATGATTTGCTGGCCTCGGTAAAGACGCTGCTGTCCACCATCGGATGCGGTGTCTACAGCGAGCATCTGAGCTACTGTGCTGATGACGGCCATCTCTATGATTTATTGCCGATTCCTTTTACAGAGGAGGCGGCGATCCATGTCGCGCAACGGATTTCCCAAGTGCAGGATTTTCTCGGCCAGCGTATCGCAATGGAAAACTCGTCCTATTACGCGGCGCCGGGGCAGGAGATGAGCGAGTCGGCGTTTATCAATGAAGTCTGCACGCGTGCTGACTGCGAACTGCTGCTGGACGTCAACAACGTCTATGTGAACAGCATCAATCACGGCTACGCTGCCGAAAAATTTATTGCCGGCCTGCCGTTGCAGCGGCTGCGCTATCTGCATATTGCCGGACACTATTTAGAGGCTGAGGATTTGCGGGTCGATACCCACGGCGCTGATGTTATCGATCCGGTATGGGCGCTGCTGGCGTATACCTACCGGCGTTGCGGGCCGCTGCCGACGCTGCTGGAGCGCGACTTTAATATTCCGCCGATGGCGGAGTTATTAAACGAAGTTGAGACGATCCGGTCGTTGCAGTCGCAAACCGCGTCGCAGG
>JBFJYC010000238.1:0-4995 GCA_041622815.1 Spongiibacteraceae bacterium
CCAAAGCCAGGGCGACGGTGAGGCCGGCAAGAAGGTCGTTGCGCGCGGTGGCGACTTTACTCGGGTGAAACTCAAACATGTTGCTTTACTCAAACCATTAACGACCCCGCGCAGCAAACCTCGCTACGAGCGATCTGAAGAAAAATTAACCAAGCAACAGGAGTTTTTGTTAGACATGACGCCAGGGGGGCGCATCCTAACCAGCGCTTTTAGGTTGCACAAACCAAAAACAGCATAAATAGGGCTATGCCATTGATATATATAGCTTATTTTATCCTGCCATTACGACAAACGGCTTATTGCGCGGCAAAAGCTTTGATTTCGTCGATCATGCGCTGGCGGTTGGGCCACCAGAATGAGTGCGCTTCGCCGGGATAGTAAATCGCTTTGACGTGCGGAATCGCCGCTGCAACGCGCCGCGCGATGCTCACTGGCACGTTCATATCCTCTTCGCCATGCATGATTGTAAAAGGCACGCTGATGTTGCCGAAGTCAAAAGAGTCTGCGTCCGCACTGTACAGCCGCATCTCCTGCCGCGCGCCCGCCGGCCCGGCCTGGCGGTTGGATTCGCCGCTTAACGCCATAAAGTGAAATAAGTTGGCATCCAGCGCAGCCTGACGCGACGCCTCCGGTAATTGTTTCAGCATCTTCTGCCGCAGCTTCGGCGAATTCGCCTTGGCCATGCTGCGGTAAATGGCGTTAAACAAAGGATAGGCAAGCAACGCCGGCAGCCTGGCGAAAAATACACCGATTTTCACAAACAACTTGGACGCCGCCCGCTCTGCGGCGGTTGCCGGCATCATGCCGCACACCGACAACACACCACTGACGCGATCCGGCAGATCGCGGGCCATGACGCAACTGTAGGCGCCACCCCCGGATATACCCCAGACCAGCACCCGCTCGATATACAGATGATCCAGCAGCTGCCGCATATCAGCACTCCAGTCGTCGAGCCTGCGGTCGGCATAAAAATCAGACTGCCCATAGCCGGGTCGATCGGGGCTGATCACGCGCAGTCCCGCCGCCTTGGCCAGATCATTAAAGATCAGCGCGCCGAACCGGGAATCCGGCGTGCCGTGCAGAAAGATCACCGGCAAGCCGTAGGGGTCACCGCATTCGATCCAGGCCAGTTGCCGGCCATCGGCCAGCGTCATGGTGTCAGCGTGCTCAGCCGTCACGGCCAGCGGGTCGTGAATAAATCCGATACTCATTAGAAATCCAGACTCAGTCGAATCGACAGCGTGCGGGGGCGGATGTAGTAGACGTCCTGCACATTGGCGTTGGTATAGAGCACGTTCGCAATTCCGCGCTCATCTTCAATATTGGTCATTATGGCACTGAGGCGCGGCCGGCCCGGCCACTGCGGTGCAAATATATTCAGCCCCGCTTCCAAGGTGTCATAGCCGAGGGTGGTGACATTGCCGTTCAGGTCATTCTGCGCTTCGCTGACATAGGCATGCGAAATATGACCGCCCGCATTGAAGGGCCCGACGGCGCGTTCATAACGCAAGCTCACAAATGTCTGCCATAGCGGCGTGCCCGGCATATAGCTACCGACCGCCACATCATCGCCGTTCGGCGCCTTGAAGGGCTCGCTGCTGCGCGAATCGGTATAGGCCGCGGTGCTGACCAGCCGCAGGCCGGTCAGCGGCGTTAACCATTGCAGCGACAACTCGGCGCCGTCGATTTCAGCACCGCCGACATTGTCGACCACGTTGAACAGACCGTCCGATGTCTTCTGGCTGATCTGCGGATTATCCCAGTCTATCTGATACACCGTGCCGTCGAGGATTACCCGTCGCTCAAGCCACTGTGAACGGAAACCGATTTCATAATTCCACAGCTTGTCCGAGCCGTAGACTTCCTCTATCTCGGTGGTCGGCGTATCGCTTAACGCCTGGATGCCGCCGAAGCGAAAACCTTTCGACGCCGCCGCATAGATGCTGAAGTTGTCGTTCAGTTCAAAACGCAGTGACAGCTTGGGGTTGTAACCGTCGGCCTGAATCGCGGCATCGTTAACCACTTCGCTCTGCCCGGTTGTGGCGCTAATCAGCGCACCGCGGCTGACAATCCGGCCAGAGGTTTCGGTATCAAACCAACGCAACCCGGCACTGAACTCCAGCCGGTCGGTAATGCGCCAGCCGACATCGCCGAATACCGCTTTCTCGGTCAGCTCAATATCGGCATTGCTAGTCACCAGCTCGCTGCTACCGGCCGGCAGTGCCGCGACCACCGGACCCACCGGCAATGGCGACGCTAGCGCATTATTGAAGGTGCCGATGACTGCATTCAGGAATTGTTGTTCGTAATCGAGCTTGAAAACGCCGGCCACCCAATGCAAGCGACGCTCGCCGTCGTCGGCTGATACCCAGCGCAGCTCCTGCGAAACGCCGTTCACGTCCTGCACCGCCAGCACCCGGACGCTGTCATCAAAGTCCGGGGAAACCGCCCGCGTGCCGTCTATGTTCTGGTCTAAAGATTTGTTGATGCGGCTGGTAACCGAGACCAGCGTGCCCGGACTAAAGTCATAGCGCAGCTCCAGCGTGGCAACATCAAAGTCGGTATCGTTCTGACTCTCGCCGGCCGTGGTGTTGCGCGTCAAATCACCGCGCGTATTGTCGGCCGACGCCAAATCATCCTGCTCTGAGCTCTGGCGCAGATACAAAAAGTCCACGGTCCAGCGGTTATTCGGCTGCCAGCGCAACATGCCGCGATACGATCGCTGATGGGTTGCATCGACATCTTTGAGGTTCCGGCGGGTGTCATCGATAATCCCGCCGTTATCACGCTCAACGCCGGCAGCGCGCATGGCAAAGCTATCCGATACCGGCAAATTAACAGCCAGCCCCGCCGCATCCGAATCACCGCCTTCCGCCGTGTCGGCAATCTGGTAGAACGCCTTCGCGGACATGCCCTCGAAGTCGGGCCGGTTCGGGACATAGCGCACGGCGCCGCTGAGCGCGGAACCGCCGAACAAGGTGCCCTGCGGCCCCTTCAGTATTTCCACCGTCGCCAGATCAAAGGGATTCAGGTCCGGCGCCACACCGGTAATAAAAGGATCAGAAAATGCCGTGTCACCAATCAGAATAGCGGCGGTCTGAGAAGTCAGCAGGTTCGCCGTGTCTGCGCCAACCCCGCGAATCGACAAGCGGTTCTGATCGACGTTGAGCGGATTGAGGCTCACGCCGGGCACCTGCTCCAGAAAATCAGACAGCTGCATCGCGCCGCGGTCCTCGACATCCGCCCCGGATAAGGCGGCGATGCTGGCCGGTATATCGCGCAGCGAAACATCGCGCTTGGTCGCCGAAACGATCACCTCTTCCAGCGCCGGTTCGGCGTGGCCACTATGCGAGAAAAACGCCGAAACGAGCAAAATCATGCCGTAGCCGGCGTTGTGACTCCGGCCTAGCTTGCTAAACAACATCAGAAAATCCAGAACAGTCCAACCGGGCGAGAAGCTAAGGACGCACATCATAAGGCTTACGCCGCAGCCGCCAAAGTTGAATCCGGCTAAAAACTGATCAAATAATGCCCAACCCGCCCAATTCGCGTATAGTCGCGCGCCTTTTGCCACAGAACCCAGACCGCCGCCATGTCCGATCCGAGCACCCCAAATACCCCCGAGTACCCGCAAGCCTGGGGCGGGCCCGCTGTCACCGGCCGGGTTAAGGCGCAACCGGAAGATTTCGTGGTCACCGAACTCTGCGACCACGAACCCGCCGGCGAAGGCGAGCATTTGTGGATACTGCTGCGCAAACGTGAAAATAATACCGAGTGGGCGGCCCAGCAGCTTGCCAAAGCCGCGAAGATCAAACCGCGCGCCGTCAGCTACGCCGGTAAAAAAGACCGCAACGCGGTCACCGAGCAATGGATTTCGCTGAATATCCCCAAGCGCACCCAGCCGGACTTCAGCAGCCTGCCCGAAGGCCTGGAAGTGCTGCGCGCCGAATGGCACTCGCGCAAACTGCGCCGCGGCGCGTTGAGCGGCAACCGCTTTGAAATTGTAGTGCGTGATATCGATGGTGATACGGACGCTTTAGAAGCCCGCCTTATAGCGCTGCGCGATCAGGGCTGCCCCAATTATTTCGGCAGTCAGCGCTTTGGCCGCAACGGTGCAAACCTTACCCGCGCCGCGCGCCATGCCGATGAACAATCCCGCAAACGCCCGAACGAAATGTGGCTGTCAGCGGTACGTTCATTCCTGTTTAACAAGGCGCTCGCAGCACGGGTAAAGCTTGGCAATTGGAACCAAGCGGTGCCGGGTGACTGCATGGTACTGGCAGGTTCACGCAGCCACTTTGTAACTGAAACGGTGGACGCCGAGATTGAGCGCCGCATCAAAGAATTCGATATTCACCCGAGCGGCCCGATGTGGGGACGCGGCGATGTGCCGGTGACCGGTGAAGCACTGGCGATAGAACAGAAAGAAATGCGCACCGAAACCCGCTGGCGCAACTGGCTGGAGCAGTCCGGCCTGCAACAGGACCGGCGGCCGCTGCGAATGCAGGTAAAAGATCTTACGTGGGAGTTATCAGGTACTGATCTGAAACTGGCGTTTGCACTGCCGGCCGGCAGCTACGCCACGGTGGTTCTGGATGAGATTGTAAAAGCCGCTCCCGAAGAAGCGGCCCAATAGCAGGCTAGTCTTACTTATTAGCCAGCGCGTCGCGGATTTCGCGCAGCAGCACCACCTCTTCAGAAGGCTTAGGCGGCTCTTTCGGCGCAGCCTCTTCCTTGGCTTTCATTCTGTTAACACCTTTCACCAGCATAAATACCGCAAAGCCGACGATCAGCAGCGTAATCACGTTGTTGATAAACACGCCGTAATTAATAGTCGCCGCACCGGCAGTCTGTGCCGCAGCTAAACTGGCGTACTCTTTTCCGTCCAGCGCAATAAACAAGCTGGAAAAGTCGATACCGCCCATTAACATACCGATGGGCGGCATGATGACATCGCCGACCAAAGACTTAACAACCGTACCGAATGCCGCG
>JBFJYC010000239.1:0-4992 GCA_041622815.1 Spongiibacteraceae bacterium
AGAGTCTGTGGCCGGGTGGTAGTTCAGACTATGAAATTTTTTGTCCTCTGCGGCGGGATTAGTCAGGCCGGTGGGCTTGCTCCATAGCGTTGAGCCATCCGGCCGTAGCGCCATGATGCGATCAAAACCGACGATGTAGATGATCTGGGAGCCGGGGTTATCCGGATCGTTCAGGATGAATGCCGGGCTGCCCGCCTGAATGTGCTCGTCCGCCGGTATGCTCCAACGGCGTGCGCCGGTTTCGGCGTCAATGGCGACCAACACCACGCGCTCACCGTGATAGAACTGCGGGCTAAAGTAGAGATTGCCTTGGTTGTCGAGGAGGGGGCCATTGCCAACAAAGTACGCGGGCTCTGCCACCCAATCGAGTTCGAACATCGGCGCCGCGACGCCCCAGACACTGTCTGAATTCGCGACATCGACGTGGATCGCATGAAACGTGGTCGGCTCCGGAATAATGTCGTAGCTATGTTGTCCGGCAGCACGGGCGCCCGCCGGTTTCCATTGTGTTTTTGCCGGCGGCGCGAACACTTTTGGGTTGTGTGGGCGATTGCTGTCGAGACAGCTTTTGACAGCGAATAACGCGACAACGAGCGCCAACAAAACTCCGAGAATTTTTTTCATGTTTTATTCCGCCGCGTCGCCATTATTATTGTCTGCCCAATTGGTGACTCAGATTAGTAGCGAATGCGAAAATCAAAGGCAACCCACTTGTTCTCAGAATATACAGCCATATAACTACCGGGTTGAACCGGTACATCAGCGGTGCTGGCCCTTGTCACTTCGTCCGTAAGATTAAATCCGCTCAGCATCACCTGCCAGTTGCCGTCGATGTCTTGCAAGCCCAGACGGGCGTTGTACTTAACAAACTCAGCTTCCAGAGAGACAGGGTCCAAGTCTTCCGCCGTATGCTGACGGCTTTGGTAGGTGGCATCGGCGCCGGCCAGGAATTCAACCGGCCAGTCACCCAATGGCAGTTTGTAGCTAAAGCCGAAGGTGCCCGACCACAGCGGCGCTCTGTCCAGGCGCTTTCCCGAGAGGTCACAGAAATCTCTGGAATCGCCGGCAGGGCAGGCCGCGTTGGTAAAGCTGTCGTAGCGCGCATCGGTATAACCGCCGGAAAGCTTGAGGATAAGTCCGCGAGCAGCCAATAGGGTTAAGTCCATTTCGACGCCCTTTGTCGTTGCATTGGCAGCATTGCGCACAATAAAGGTGTCGCCGTTGAAACTGGAAACCTGCAGACCGGTAAATTCGGTGTAGAAGGTCGCTAAGTTAGCCTGCAGCAGGCCATCAAACAGTTTGCCTTTTATGCCCAATTCATAGGTATCGGCTTTTTCTTCATCAAATTCAAATTCATCCGCTGTGGAAGCCGTGGCATTGTAGCCACCGCCCTTAAAGGCCTTGGCGTAGGTGACATAGGCATTGATGTCATCACTCAAGGCGTAAGTGGCCGAGAGCTTTGGTGAAAAATCACGCTCAATACGCTTGCCTGCGGTGCTGAATTCTTCTTGTCCCTGAACAGTAGTGAAGAAGGTGGAGTTGCCCTCGAAGTGCCTTGTCATCTGCGCTTCTTTCTCTTCGTAGGAATACCGCAATCCCACCATCAGTGTGAGTTTCTCTTGCAAGACGCGCCAGCGTAGCTGCCCGAATAGTGCGGCGGATGTGGTTTCCTGCCGAAACTCGCCTATGGAAAAATCTTCAATGGTGTCGGAAACGGCAGGGTTGTTGCTAAAACCAGGCGCGGCCGGGTTGGGGAACGGGCCGGTGGGTCGCTGTGAGGCCAGTACAATCGGCGCCAATGAGGAGTTCAGGCCTAATGCGGAATCGTTCGCAAATTCCGTGGCAAACAGAAATAAGCCGGCCACATAATCGATAGTGCCTTCCGGAGAGGTGATCCTGAATTCCTGGCTGGTTTGCTCATAGTTATCGGCGGTGCGGTTTAACAGAAAGGGTATAGGGCCACCGTCGGCATCGAGCTGGGCAGTATTGGTCAACTCGGTCCAGCCGGTGATGGATGTCAGGATATATTCGCCCCAGTCGTAATCCATTTTGAGCGTACCGATACTGATATCATTGATGGAGTTGCGTTCATCGCCACCCCAGTTTTCATAATTGGCTTCGCTTTCGAAGTCGGCGTCATACTCTTCGTTGATACGCTGTGTGCCGGGCGTTGCTTGAATGATTTCAATGCCTATGCCGAAAATCGAATACTTGGATTCTTCGTAAGTGGCAACCACGCTAAGATTTTCTATGGCGTCCAGCCCTATTTTGATGCGGTACAATTCGCTGTCGGTGTTCTGCGAATCACGGCCGACGGCCCGGTTTTCGGAGAAGCCGTCCTGACGTTCCGTTTTCGCGACAAACCGGGCGCTCAGGGCATCTTCAATCAACGGCGCGTTGACGATAGCGGTTACCACTTCACGGTTACGCTCGCCACCACCGTAGGCCACATCCAATTCCCATTCTTGATGGGGATTCATGGTGCTCATATTGACCGCGCCGGCAATCGCGTTTTTACCCATCAGGGTGCCCTGCGGGCCGCGCAGAATTTCGAGGCTGTTCAGGTCTACCAGTCCGCTACGCATGTAATTGATACGTCCGTAATACACGCCGTCAATCAGAAAACCCACAGCCTGTTCAAAGCCAGCGTTATTACCCGAGCCGAGCCCCCGCATCTTTACCGACCCACCCTTGCCACCGACGGTGATACGGGTGTTCGGCGCGTACAGCGATATCTCATTGATGTTCTTCAGGCCTTTCTCACGAATTTCCTCACCGCCGAGTACCGACACAGACAGGGGTACATCGTTGAGATTTTCCGAGCGCTTCTGTGCAGTAACGACAACTTCTTCCAGTGCGCGCGCCGGGCCCGCTGATGGTTCCTGGGCTAGGGCAGGCAGGGCGCCGCCGGAAACAATCAATGCCAGAGTGATCGCCGCTACAGAATCGGTTTGAGAAGCGGTTTTATGAGAATCCATGATCATGACTTTAGTCCGTATCGGTGTCTGTTGTAGTTCCAAGCCCGGGTGCCCACGGGTGAGTGAGTAACCGGCAGCTTGTGTATCGTGGTAGCCAATAATAGTGCCGGGATTGGGACCCGGGGGAAGCATTTTCGGACATGCTGTGCCAGCAGTTTTAGCACTGCACCAGCAGTTGATGCTCGAGACCGGCTTCCCGGTGGGCCTGAATGTTTTGGTATTCTTGACTCGATGTCATGCTAAGGAATGCTTCAATCGAGGGGTATTCGACGATGGATACCAAGTCCCACTCGAGCTCGCCATCACCGATCACCAAGGTATTGGCTTCGCCGTTGAATACAATCTCACCGCCCAGATCATTGATTAATTTGATGACTTCTGTGGCATAGCGTCCGTAGGCTTCAGCGCCTGAGAGGCTGGCGTCTGCGCCATCGCTGTACCGGGCATGCTCGCGAAATTTCAGCAGGTTCAGCATGCGAATCGACCCACCTTTGTTATTTTTCAGCAGGGCTTCGATCTGTTCTCTTCTCGGCATTAAGGCCATCATTTCCTCCGGTTAATTAACGAAAACGTTTACAGCATCAATCGAAACTCGCACAGGCGGATTGCAACGCCGGGATTGAGCGGGTCCAATCACCGGCATTCAGACCAGAGGATGCCTGTGTCAGAAGATCGAGCAGGGGATCGGCAAGGTCTTGTGTCATATCGCCATCGCTAACCGCCTCTGCGATGGCGTTTTCGGCCTGTCCAATCAAAAATCCTGTCTGTCGTGTATCCGTTCTGATGGCCGCCATTTCGGTATTCTGGTCCAAGGTGCTGGTATTGGCGGCGCGTGCTTCGGCGGCGCAAATCGCGTCACGGGCTAATAGATCAAGTCGGATAGGTTTAAAGCGCGCAATACCACCGATCACATCCGGTGTTAATTCAGGATAAACGGCTTTGCCAACGGCGCGTCTCAGCGGTGAATGGCCAACATAAATACTGCCATCTGCCGCAACCACACTCATTGCAAGCGAATCCTCCCGTCCTTCCGCGAAGTAGCGTAACTTGCCGGTTTTACGATCCAGCAATCCCATACCTACATGCACCATGACAGTGTTGCCGAGTAGTTTTTTCCCGCCGCCTATCATGACCACCACGCCATTTGCCGTCGCTGTTGCCGTTAAACCATTGGATTGCACATCGACATTGGCATAGCCATCAAAACCATTGAGCTCAGCAGTCCAGCTTACAGATCCATGATCGCCGTGATCAATTAGCTGAAACACGTCATTGGCGGTGACCGCATAAAGTTCATTATTGTCGGGGGCGACAGTAATCGAACCCACAAGGGGTTCTCCCACATTGACGCGCCACACCTCACTGAGTTCATGGTCAAGCGCAATCACATTGCCCGCATTGTCAGACTCGTAAACGCGTGTTCCGTCGCCACTGAGTGCCGGTGTTGAGCCTGTGCCGCCTTGAAAGGTCTTGCGATTGAGTACCTTAAATTCCAGATCGCCATTGCTGTTTTCTACCAGGTCATAGGCATAGATTGCGCCCATTTCCGAGCGACCGTCTTCGGTACCATCTTCTGTATCTGGCGCAGTGGCTGCGATGTAGATACGGCTGCTATCGGGATCGATACTGAAATAGTTGGTGACGACACCGCCGCCGCCGTAGATGTAGTTCACCGCAGAAGAAAACAGGCTCTTACCCTCATGGGTTTTGCCAAAGGCGTTATCCATCAGCGGGTCTACTCTGTTTGTGATCAATTTTGGTACGCTTGTGCCCTCACTGCTGATGGCGGGCGATCCGGGAATCTGGCCGGTGGCAATCAGATCACCGGTCTTGCGGCTGAAGGCAAAAAGCCCGCCGGCTTTGGTTGCCGTAATCAGTGAATCAGTCGCGGGATGATAGTTGAAGGGTTGAAACTTGGTTTGGTCTTGGTCTTGGTCTTGGTCTTTGACCTCCGCTACTTTTATCCCCGTGGGTTTGCTCCATATGATGCTGCCATCTTGCCGCAGCGCCATCA
>JBFJYC010000240.1:0-4949 GCA_041622815.1 Spongiibacteraceae bacterium
ATGCGGCCGAGCAGGAAGTGCGCCCGGTTGACGTGGTCCGGGGAGGCAAGCAGGGGTGTCAGCAGGTCGCGGGCGGCGATCGGGTCGCCGCTTTCCTGTTCGATCAGTGCGCGGGAAATAATGATATCGGCATCGTGGGGGTAGCGTTGGCCGAGCAGTTCAAATTGTTCGCGTGCTGCCTCGAGGTCGGTTTTTACAAGTTGTTCGGCCAGTTGCAGGCGCAGCCGCTTATTGCCGGGATGCGTATCGACGGCGTACTGCAGTCGCGTCAGCGCTTCTTCGTGCCGGTCGAGCTGCCGCAACAACTGAGTTTCAATCAGCAGTGCATGAATATTATCGGGCTCCGCTAGCAGCACTTCGCGGACCAGTGTCAGCGCCTCGGACTCCTCATCGCGGTACTGCAGCATCAGGGCGCGGGCAATTTTTAAACTGAGTTCCTGCGGATGTTCCAGTAGTAAGACGCTCAGCTCGGCCAGAAATTGCTGCTGTACCGGTTCCGGTTGGCCTAAGGCACTGGCTGCCAGCGCCGCAAAATTGGTATTGCCGCCGTGGCGCAGTACGGCCGCCATATGGGGTAATGCATCCAGCGGCCGGTGACTTTTGGCCAGTGCCGAGGCAGCGATAAACCGTGCTTCGTGATCGTCGGGTTCGACCTCCAACCACAGTTCAGCGGCGGTGAGCGCTGATTTGTGCGCGTTCAGAAATTGCGCCAGCCGCGCAGCGGTCGCCGCGACGCCGGCATCGCGGGTGATCTCGGCCTGATAGAGGTAGTTGCCCAGTGCCACGTCGTATTCCTGTTGGCGCACAGCAAATTCAGCGACCAGCAGGTCGTAGAAGCTCTCCTCGGGGAACGGCACCACTGTGGGCTCGGGCTTTACCGGCGTCGCGTGGTCTTCGCTATGGGTGTCAATGGCGATGGCAGGCGGCGGTGTAACGGGGGCGGGACCGGTGGCGCAAGCTGCCAGAAATAATAATATAAATAGGGGGCTGTAACTGAGCTTCATGGCACCGTGCTGCGAATCGGGGAGTTAACCCAGCAATTTTAGCATCCTTAGGCACAACGGGTGCATGCGCATCCACATTTGGCCCCGCAATTGCTAAACTTGCCCCCCTGAGCGCCGGTAGCTGTGAGAACGATCACGATCGGCGGATTATCTTTCGCTCCAGTTCGGTTTCCATGAATCTGCTCGTCGCTGGCATTAATCACCAATCGGCTCCGTTGGCCTTGCGCGAGCGGGTGGCTTTTGCTGCCGCGGATATAGAGCCGGCGCTACAGGATCTGGTCACGCTAGCCGGTGTCGGCGAAGTGGCGATGCTGTCGACCTGTAACCGCACCGAGCTATATCTGTGTGCCGATAGCGAGTTGGACTGGCAGCCGCCGTTGCATGCGCTGGCGCAGCTGCGCAACATCGACGGCACCGAATTATGCGCCCACGCCTATTTTCATCGCGATGCCGCCGCCGTGGAGCATATGGTGCGGGTTGCCGCGGGACTCGACTCTATGATTGTCGGCGAGCCGCAAATTTTCGGGCAGATAAAGTCGGCTTGGGCGGTGGCGCAGGAAGCGGCCACGGTCGGCCCGGTGATGGGGCAGGTATTTCCCCACGTGTTCAGCGTTGCCAAAAAAGTGCGGGCACAAACCGCGATCGGCGAAAACCCTGTATCGGTCGCCTACACAGCAGTGTCGCTGACCCGGCATCTGTTTTCCGATTTGTCCGGATGCACAGCGCTGCTTATCGGTGCCGGTGAGATGATTGATCTGGTGGCAAAACATTTGCGCGAACGCGGCATCGGCCGCCTTGTAATCGCCAATCGCACCTTGGCCCATGCCCACGAGCTGGCAGAACAATATCAGGCGGAAGCGGTGATGCTGGCGGACGTGCCGGAGTCGCTGGCAAGCTCGGATATTGTGGTGTCCAGCACCGGCAGTCAGTTGCCCGTGTTAGGTAAAGGTGCAGTAGAGAGCGCTTTGAAGCGCCGCAAGCACAAGCCGATTATGTTGATTGATATCGCCGTGCCACGGGATATCGAATCTGAAGTCGGTGATCTGGCCGACGCCTACCTTTATACAATCGATGACCTGCGCGATATTGTGGATGACAATCGTCGCGCCCGTGCCGATGAGGCCAGCAAGGCCGATGCGATAATTGAGCAGGGTGTAGAAGCCTGGTGCCGGGCACAGCGTGAAGTCGGTGCGGTCGGTGCGGTGCGCGCCTATCGCGACCGGGCCGAGCAATTGCGACGCACAGAGCTGGAGAAAGCGTTGCGTGCACTTGGCCGGGGCGACGATGCCAGCGAGGTGCTACAGCGTCTGAGCCGGGATCTGACCAATAAGCTTTTGCATCACCCCAGTACCCGCATTCGTTCAGCGGCTGCTGAGGGTGAAGCACAGTATCTGGATATCGCGCGCGACCTGCTCGGTATCGAAGACAATACGGGCAGCAGCGCTGCCACCGGAGATGAATCGCAGTGAAGCAATCCCTGTTGGCCAAATTGGAATCGCTGGGTGAGCGACACGAAGAAATTGCGGCGCTTCTCAGCGATGCCGAGGTAATCAACGATCAGGCCCGCTACCGCAGCCTGTCGATGGAGTATTCAGAGCTCGAAGATGTTGTCGGCTGCTTTACCGAATATCAACTGGCAGCCGCAGACTTAGAAACCGCCAAAGGTATGCTCGATGACGGCGATGCGGACCTGCGCGAGATGGCCGCGGATGAAATACGCGATGCGGAAGCGCGCATGGAAGTGCTGGAAAACCGTTTGCAGGTATTAATGCTGCCGCGCGACCCGAACGATTCCCATAACGTGTTTCTGGAAGTGCGCGCCGGCACCGGCGGCGATGAGGCTGCCATCTTTGCCGGCGATTTATTTCGTATGTATACCCGCTACGCCGAACTCAATAAGTGGCGGGTCGAAATTCTCAATGAAAGACCCGGTGAGCACGGCGGCTATAAAGAAGTGGTCTGCCGTCTTGAGGGGCGCGATGTTTACGGCCGGCTTAAATTTGAATCCGGCGCCCACCGGGTGCAGCGGGTGCCGGAAACCGAATCCCAAGGACGGATTCATACCTCTGCCTGCACGGTGGCGGTAATGGCGGAGCCCGACGAGGTCGATGCCATCGAGATCAACAAGGCCGACCTGCGTATCGATACATTCCGTGCCAGCGGCTCCGGTGGTCAGCACGTTAACAAAACCGATTCTGCGATCCGGATTACCCACCTGCCTTCCGGCACCGTGGTCGAGTGTCAGGATGAGCGTTCGCAGCACAAGAACAAGGCGCGGGCCATGTCGCTGTTGCAGGCGCGCTTGCTCGACAGCGCGTTGACCGAACAAACCCAGGCGCAGGCCGCGGAACGCCGGCAACTGGTTGGCAGCGGTGATCGCTCCGAACGCATCCGTACTTATAACTTTCCCCAGGGGCGGGTGACTGATCACCGTATCAACCTGACGCTCTACAAACTCGACGAGGTCATCGGCGGTGCGCTCGATAATATAATCGAGCCCTTGATGCAGGAACATCAAGCCGACCTGCTGGCGGCGCTCGGCGATTAGCCGCAGAATCCGCAGATGACCGCCATAGCCGAATTGCTGTCGAACGCGACCGGCGAATTGCAGCACAGTGACTCGGCGGCGTTGGATGCCGAGTTGTTGCTGGCGCACTGTTTACAGGCTCCGCGCAGTCATCTCTATGCATGGCCGGAACGTGAGGTCGACAGCGCAGTGGATGCTGCGTATCAGGCGCTGATAACGCGGCGCGTCAGCGGCGAACCCGTTGCCTATATTCTCGGTGAGCGGGAATTCTGGTCACT
Source organism: Spongiibacteraceae bacterium (assembly GCA_041622815.1). Taxonomy (GTDB): domain Bacteria; phylum Pseudomonadota; class Gammaproteobacteria; order Pseudomonadales; family Spongiibacteraceae; genus JBFJYC01. Next base: position 3,810 of record JBFJYC010000240.1, read on the forward strand.
GCCGCTCGCGGTGACGCCGGATACACTGATTCCTCGCCCCGATACCGAAACACTGGTCGCTCACGCCATTGCGGTCTTACAGCAAAATAATTACACGGGTCCGGTGCTTGATTTGGGTAGCGGTAGCGGCGCGATTGCACTGGCACTGGCGAAGGAGTTGCCGGCGCTGGCCGTGACCGGCGTCGACTGCGATGCGGCATCGGTGGCGCTGGCAGCACGCAATGCCGCGGCGCTGGGTATTAGCAATGCAGCGTTTATGGTGTCCGACTGGTTCGATGCCTTGGCGGGCCGGCATTTTGACCTGATTGTGTCGAATCCGCCGTATATCGCAGCGGATGATCCGCATCTGCAGCAGGGTGACGTGCGCTTTGAGCCGCTGCGGGCATTGGTGTCGGGCGCCGACGGGCTCGATGCGATCCGCGCCATTGTCAGGCAGGCGCCGGATTTTCTGTGCGCGGGTGGCGGTTTGATGTTCGAGCACGGTTACCAGCAGGCTGCTGGAGTCAGGGGGCTACTCGCCGCCGCAGGTTTTACTGACGTCGTCAGTGTTACCGATGTGGCGGGTATCGAGCGCGTCAGCGGCGGTCGTTTGCTGTAATGAGCGACCGTTTCCCGCCACTGAGCGACGAACAGCTATTGCGCTACAGCCGGCATATCCTGCTCGAGGGCTGGGATATCGCCGCACAGCAAAAACTGCTCGCGGCAAAAGTGCTGGTTGTCGGCGCCGGCGGTCTCGGCAGCCCGGTGATTTTGTATCTGGCCGCGGCCGGCGTTGGCGAATTGATAATTGCCGACGGCGACACCGTGGAGCTGAGCAACCTGCAGCGGCAGATCGCCCATGGCGAACGCGATATCGGTGATCTGAAAGTGGATTCCGCGGCCCGTGCCGCCGCAGCGATTAACAGTGACTGTGTCATCACCACCATCCCGCGCAGGATCGCGGGGGATGAGCTAACGGCACTGGTGGCCGGCGTCGATGCGGTGGTTGATGCCAGCGATAATTTCGCCACCCGCTTCGCCGTCAATGGCGCCTGTATTGCTGCGCAGGTGCCACTGGTATCGGGGGCGGCGATTCGCAGCGAGGGGCAGGTGGCGGTCTTCGATGCCAAGTCCCCGGACAGCCCCTGCTATCGCTGTTTA
>JBFJYC010000241.1:0-4923 GCA_041622815.1 Spongiibacteraceae bacterium
GCTGGCTCACGGAGCAGGCCGCTGTCGAAGCGGTATTTTATTCCGGGCTTGAAGATCACGCCGGTCATGCCATCGCAGCCCGGCAGCAAGCAGCTTTCGGCGGTGTACTGGCGTTCCGGATTAAAGGTGGACGCGAGCAGGCCTGGAAGTTTATCGATGCCACCCGGCTGATGTCGATTACCGCCAATCTCGGTGATGCCAAAACCACGATAGTCCATCCGGCGACCACCACCCACGGCCGGCTGACGCCGGAAGAGCGGGCGGCGTCGGGTATTACCGACAACCTGATCCGGGTGGCGGTCGGACTGGAACATGTCGATGACTTACGCGCCGATCTGGAGCGCGGTTTGGCGGGTGCACAATGAAGTTTGATCCGATAGTCCGCGAAGTGGGCAAAGTACTGCTCGGCAAAGACGAGCAGGTGAAATTATGCCTGTGCTGTCTGTTGGCGCGGGGTCATTTGTTGCTTGAAGACCTGCCCGGCGCCGGTAAAACCACGCTTGCCAGAGCGCTGGTAAAAATCACCGGACTGGACTATCAGCGGATTCAGTTCACCAGCGATCTGCTGCCGGCCGATGTGGTCGGCGTTTCGATCTTTGATCGCCGCGAAAGCGGTTTCCATTTTCATCCGGGACCGATCTTCACGCAGATTCTGCTGGTCGATGAGGTCAACCGCGCCAGCCCGAAAACCCAGAGTGCGCTGTTAGAAGCAATGGCGGAATATCAGGTGACCGTTGAAGGTGAAACCCGCGCCTTGCCGCAACCGTTTTTTGTTATCGCCACCCAGAACCCGATTTTCCAATCTGGCACCTTTGCCTTGCCGGAGTCGCAACTGGACCGGTTTTTAATGCGCATGAGCCTCGGCTATCCGGATACGGAATCCGAGCGCCGCTTGCTGGCCGGTGAACCGGTCGCGCAAAATCTGGAACGGCTGCAGCCGATGCTCGGCGCTGAGCAACTGCTGGAACAGCAGCAGCGGGTCACCGCAGTCAAGGTGCGCGACGGTGTTCTCGAGTATGTACAGCGACTGGTGGCATTCTCGCGCACCGATTCGCACTACGCGTATGGTTTGTCTACCCGCGCGAGTATGGCGTTGCTGCAATGCACCAAGGCCTGGGCACTGATACACGACCGCGAGCACGTGCTGCCCGAAGATGTACAGCAGGTGCTGGAGCCGGTGGTGGGTCACCGCCTGCAGGCGGCACAGGGAATTTCCGCCAATGCTCACTCGCTGGTCCGGCGGATGCTGTCGCTGGTGCCGGTCATCGCCTGATTCGCGACCATGGCGCTGTCGGATCTCCTTACCCACAATCCGCTGCAGATAAGATTCTCGAAATGGATTGACCGGCGCCTGCCGCCGGTGCAGGACATTACCCTCAACCAGAATAAAATTTTTATTTTCCCGTCCCGCGCCGGCCTCGGCTTCTTCGTGCTGATGCTGCTGATTATTATTCTGGCGATCAACTACCAGAACAATCTGATCTTCGCCGTGTGCTTCTGGTTGTTCGGGCTGATGCTGGTCACCATCTTTCATACCTTTGCCAACCTGTCGGGGCTGCGACTCAGTACCGGGCCGGTCAAGCCGGTGTTTTGCGGTGAGCAGGCCGCATTTCCGTTGCGCCTGTTTTCGCCGGGCCGGGGCCGGCAGACTATCGAGTTTGTCTGGGAGGGGCAGTGTCACGAGGTACACTCGCTGGCGGAGAACGGCGAGCTCACTATCGAGCTGCCGTTTCTGGTGATCCGGCGCGGGCGTTTTACACCGCCGCGGCTATTGGTCAAAACCTATTATCCGCTGGGCTTGCTGCGGGCCTGGACCTGGCTGGCGCTGGACTGGCGCTGCATTGTCTATCCGCGCCCGGAGTTCACCGGTGCGCCGCCGCCCACAGTTGGCGTGGGCGAAGAGGAAATCCGGCACAGCCTCAACGAGGGTGATGACTTTAACGGCTTCCATACCTACCAACCCGGTGAAAGCCTCAGACGCATCGCGTGGCGCTCCTACGCCAAAGGCCAACCGATGATGGTGAAAGAGTTTACCGAGCCGCTGTCCCGCGATACCTGGCTCGACTGGAATGCGCTGCAGGGCTACGACAGCGAAAGGCGGCTCAGCATTCTCTGCGGCTGGGCAATCGAAGCGGACCGGGAGGGGCAGAGCTTCGGCCTGCGCCTGCCGGGTAGTGAAATCCCGCTGGGGCACGGCGAGCAGCATCTGACCAATGTGCTCGAGCAACTGGCGCTGTACGGCGAATGAGAAGCGAGCTCATCAGCCGTCAGGTACTCGCCTGGATACTGATCGCGCAGGCGGTGATTATTCTGCCGCAGCTCGAGCGTCTGCCGGTATGGGTTATCGGCTCCTGGCTGGTCATCGCCTACTGGCATTACCGTATTTACCGCGGCGATTGGAAGTTTCCCGGCTGGGCGGTGAAATGGCTGTTGGTGATTGCATCCTTTGCCGGTATTTTTATCGAGTTCCCCGATCCGCGGGCACTGGAACCGCAGGTGGCGCTGCTGGTCAGCGCGTTGATATTAAAACTGCTGGAGCTGCGCGGCCGGCGCGATGTGTGGGTGATTCTGGCGCTGGGTTATTTTACCGTCGCCTGCCAGTTTCTGTTCGAGCAGGAATTGCGCGCGATGCCGGTGGCGCTGCTGCAGATGGTATCGCTGTTGATGGTGCAGACTGCGCTGCACAGCCACCAGACCTCGCTGTTTACGATGCTGGGCAGCACCTTTAAACAACTCGGGCAGGCGGTGCCGCTGCTGATCGTGATCTTCCTGTTGTTTCCGCGCATCGGCCCGCTGTGGTCGATACCGCTGCCCGGTGAAAGCGCGGTGACCGGGCTGAGTGATTCGATGTCGCCGGGTGATATTGCGCGGCTCAGCCGCAGTAGCGAACTGGCGTTTCGGGTGCGGTTTGACGGCGATATACCGCCATCGCCGCAGCTCTATTGGCGCGGTTTGGTGCTGGAAGACTTCGATGGTCGCACCTGGCATCGCAATCCGATACTGCGCAAAGAAAAGTTGTATACGCCGGGCAGCGGCGCCGAGCTGCGCTATGAGGTCACTCTGCAGGCGGGTGTCCACAAGTGGCTGATGGCGATCCCCTATGCGTTGATGTCCCGCGATGACAGCACATTGAATTCCCGCTATGAATGGGTGCCGGATAAGCCGCTCACCGGCCGCCTTAACTACCGGGTGCGCAGCTTTCCCGATCATCCGCTGGATGTTGAACTCGATGAGTTAATTTACCGGCGTAACTTGTTTCTGCCCCGGCGCAGCAACCCCCGCGCCGAGGCGATGGCGGCGGAGTGGGAGGCGCGGTACAGCGAGCCGGTGGAACGGGTACAGGCGGCATTGAACTATCTGCGCGACCAGCAATTTACTTATACGCTGGAACCGCCGCTGCTGGGTGACAGCCCGGTCGATGAATTTATATTTGATACCCGCGCCGGATTTTGCGAACACTTCGCCGGCAGTTTCGTCTATCTGATGCGCGCCGCCGGTGTGCCGGCGCGGGTCGTGCTGGGTTATCAGGGCGGTGAGCGCAACCCGCTAAGTGACTATATTCTGGTGCATCAGAGCGACGCCCATGCCTGGACCGAGATATGGCTGGAGGGGCGGGGTTGGTTGCGGGTCGATCCGACCTCGGTGATCGCGCCGTCCCGCATTGAGCTCGGCGCCGATGATACTCTGGCCGGGGAGAGTGGCTTTCTGGCCGACGCCGGGCTGTCGCTGCGCCGCTTTGGCAACCTGCAGTGGGCCAACCAATTGCGCTTTTGGATGGACAATGTCGATTATGCCTGGGCCAAGTGGGTATTGAATTTCGATAGCGACGCGCAGTGGACGCTGCTGGATATGCTGCCTGAAAAAAGCCTGCGCTATCTGGTACTGATCATTGTGCTCGCCATCGGCTTGCCGCTGGCACTGGTGGCATGGCTGACATTGCGGCCGCTGCGGCAAAAACACGAGGATCCGCTGGTTGAGCAGTATTTGCGCTGTTGCCGGCGGCTGATGCGCGAGGGGGTAGCGCGGCAAAAAGGGGAAACGCCGGCCGCCTTTGCGCGCCGCGCCGCTGCCGAGTTGCCGGTCTGCGGCGATTGGATCAATGAGGTGACCGAGGTTTTCCAACACGGTTACTACCACCCGGTGCCGGCGGAGGAGGCGGCCCTCGCACTGAAGCGGCTGCGGACTTTGTATCACGCCGGGCGGCGCTTCCCGGCAGATTAAGCGGCAATAACGCCGTTCAGCGGCGCGCACTGATGTCTGTTGTGACACGCATCACGTCATTTACGCCAGTCAATGTTAGACTTCTTCCAAAATTGGCCTGCCAGACCCATGACCCGACATATCACCCTTTTAGCGCCGCAGGGCTGTTCCGGCATTACCGTCTTCGGTGTTTTGGAGATGCTCGCGGTGGCCAATCAAATCGCGGCCAATGTCGGCGATGGCGATGAACCGTTATTCGTCTGGCACTTGATCACCGAGAACGCCGCGCCGTTGCTTACCAATACCGGCGTCAGCGTCGACGTCGGCAAAGCGCCGGCGACGGCCTCGGAACGGGATATTCTGTTTGTTGCCGCGCTCCCGGTCGCGGGACACCTCGCAGTGCCGGCGGCGCTGGCGGCAGCCAGACCCGAAATCAACTGGCTGCGCAGTCACGCGCAGGACTACTCGCTCATCTGTACTAGCTGTAGCGGCACTTTTCTACTGGCCGAGGCCGCGTTGCTGAGCGGACACACGGTCACCACGTCGTGGTGGTTGCGCCGCGAGCTCAGCGCCCGTTACCCTGACATCAGTCTTGCCGCAGACGATGTCTGCGTCGCCTCATCCAATATCATTTGTGGCGGCAGTACCACGGCGTATCAGGACGTGTGTCTGAAATTGATCGAACAGGCGGGTGGCAAACACCTGGCGCGTCTGGTCGCGAAA
>JBFJYC010000242.1:0-4911 GCA_041622815.1 Spongiibacteraceae bacterium
TCTCGGGTTTTAATTTCGCTGAAGTGGTTGTCGCGGCGCTGTCGGCGTTTGCGCTCGGCAGCGTCTGGTACGGCCCGCTGTTCGGGCAGCGTTGGCAGGTGTTGAATAACCTTAGCGCTGAAAAAATCGCCGTGTCGAATAAGGCGTTGGTGTACGGTTCGGCGTTTCTGTTGAATCTGTTTATCGCGTTGATGCTGTCATTTTTTATCGAAATCGCCATGACGATCGGTTCCGGTGCGCTCATTGGTGCCGTTTTCGGCGCAATCCTGGCGTTGATTTTTGTGGTACCGACATTTGCGATCAACTATTTGTTTGCGCAGCGTCCGCTGGTGTTATGGGCAATCGATGCCGGCTATATGACCACCCAGTTCGCCGTCATGGGCGCGATAATGGGTGCGTGGTCATGAAGCGCTGGCCGCGCCGCGCTTTTTTGCAAAAATCATTGCAGCTGGCGGCGGTTGCGGCGGCAGGCAGCGCCGCCGGCGGCTGCGGCCCGCAACGATTGTCAGAGCAGGACGCGCTGGCGCTGGCGTCGGTACAGCCGCAGCGGCCGCTGTTCTTTAACATCTCGCTGGCGCAATGGTCGCTGCACCGCAGCTTTTGGGGTGGCATGGACAACCTCGATTTTGCCGCCAAGGCGCGCGCTCTCAATATCAGCGCGGTGGAATATGTAAATCAGTTTTTCGCCGATAAAGCCGACGACAATGCCTATCTGGATCAGATGAATCAGCGCGCCGCCGATAACGGCGTCACCAATGTGCTGATTATGGTCGACGGCGAAGGCGGGTTGGCCCACAAAGACGCGGCACACCGCCAACAGGCTGTGATTAATCACCACAAATGGGTACGCGCGGCGAAGCGGCTCGGCTGCAAGGCGGTGCGCGTGAATGCCATGGGCAAGGGCGATCCGGCGGAGGTCGCGAAACGCGCGGCGGAAAGTCTGGATGCATTGTCGACCTATGCCATGCAGGAATTGATCAATATCTGCGTTGAAAATCACGGCGGCTGGTCATCGGATGGCGGCTGGCTCGCCGGCGTGATGGAGCAGGTGAATATGCCCAATTGCGGTACGCTGCCGGACTTCGGTAATTTCAAGATGGCGATGTTCCCGCCGCGGGAATACGACCGCTATCAGGGTGTGGCGGAATTAATGCCCTACGCCAAGGGCGTCAGCGCGAAAACCTACGATTTCGGTATCGACGGGGAAGAGCCGACCATCGATTACCGCCGTATGCTCAGTACCGTCAGGGACGCGGGCTATCGCGGTTATATCGGCATTGAATACGAGGGTGCACGCCTCAGCGAAACGGCCGGCATTCTTGCAACCCGTAACCTGCTGATCCGCCACGGCGCCGCCTAGTGCACCGCGGCCGGCGTTTTTTATGCCGGTGTCAGACGTTGAAACGGAAGTGCACGATATCCCCGTCTTTGACGATGTATTCCTTGCCTTCCAGACGCCACTTGCCGGCTTCCTTGGCGCCGGCTTCGCCGTTGCCGGCTACGAAGTCTTCATAGGCGGTGACTTCGGCGCGAATAAATCCCTTCTCGAAATCGGTGTGAATTTTGCCCGCCGCCTGGGGTGCGGTCGCACCTATCGGAATCGTCCATGCGCGCACTTCTTTGACGCCGGCGGTGAAGTAGGTTTGTAGTCCCAGCAGGCCATGGCCGGCCTGTACCACGCGATTCAGACCCGGCTCGGTCATGCCCAGTTCAGCCAAAAACTCCTCTTTCTCATCGTCTTCGAGCTCGGCAATCTCCGATTCGAGCTTGTTACAGATGGGCACAACCACGGCACCTTCAGCGGCGGCGAGTTGATTCACAGCATCAAGCCGCGGGTTGTTCTCAAAGCCGTCCTCATCCACGTTGGCGATATACATGGTCGGTTTAATCGTCAGCAGGTGCAGGGTCTTACAGCGCGTCAATTCTTCCTTGCTGAGTTCCAGCGAGCGTACCGGCAGTCCGGCATCGAGATGTGCAATCAGCTTTTCCAGCAGCGCTTTCATCGCAACTTCTTCTTTGTCACCGCTTTTGGCGTTGCGGATGGTCTTCTGCAGCTGTTTTTCCACCGTATCCAGATCCGCCAGCGCCAGTTCGGTGTTGATGGTTTCGATATCGGCGATCGGGTCGACAACATTGGCAACGTGAATGACATTGTCGTTTTCAAAACAGCGCACGACGTGGGCGATGGCATCGGTCTCACGGATGTTGGCCAGAAACTGGTTGCCCAGTCCTTCGCCCTTTGATGCGCCGGCGACCAGGCCGGCGATATCGACAAATTCCATTACCGAGGGAATCACTTTTTCGGGTTTGACGATGCCTTTCAACACATCCAGACGCGCATCGGGCACCGATACGATGCCGGTGTTGGGCTCGATCGTGCAGAACGGAAAGTTCTCGGCGTCGATGCCGGCTTTGGTCAATGCATTGAAGAGGGTGGATTTGCCGACGTTAGGCAAGCCGACAATACCGCAGTTAAAACCCATCGTTGTTCCTTAAAGTTTGAAGCTGTTCATGGCTTTCATCGCCGCCGGCCAGTTACCGGCAATGGCGTTGGGCATAGCATCGAGCGCGGCGTCAATTACGCGATCAATACTGATGCGGTCACCGGCCGAGGGCTTGCCCAGGACATAGCCGCTGACCCGGTCAGCGGAGCCGGGGTGGCCGACGCCGATGCGCAGGCGGTGAAAATCCCTGCGGTTACCCAGACACTGAATAATGTTTTTCAGTCCGTTGTTGCCGCCGGCGCCGCCGTCGGTTTTAAACCGTCCGATACCCGGCGGCAGGTCAATCTCGTCGTGCACGATCAGTAACTCAGCGGGCTCGACTTTAAAAAAATTGCAGATGGCCGCCACCGGCGTGCCGCTGACATTCATATAGCTTTCCGGAATAGCCAGACGCAGGTCGTTACCGTCCTGTTGTACACGGCCGATTGCAGCGCCCAGTTTCCTGTCGCTGTTGAGGGGGCACCGGAATTGATCGGCAAGGCGCTGCACCAGCCACGCACCCGCATTGTGGCGGGTATCCGCGTACTCGCGGCCCGGATTGCCCAGGCCGACTATGAGTTTTAACGGTGTGTTCACGCTGGTGCGCGCAGAGCTACCGCGACTTATTTGTCGTCGTCAGCCTTGTCATCGTCGCCACCTTCGCCATCCTGCTCGGAAGCAGGTACATCACCGGCGTCTTCGGCTTCATCAGTATCTTCTTCAGCACCGCGCATCATCTGCACAGCGGCAATCGGCTGATCGTGATCTTCACCGTGCGACAACACGACACTTTCAACGCCTTCCGGCATAACCAGTTCGGACATCATGATGGAATCGCCGAGCTTCAGGTTGAGCACGTCAACTTCGATGTACTCCGGCAGGTCTGCAGGCAGACACTGGATTTCCAGTTCGGTTGCAACGTGAATGATGGTGCCTCCGTCTTCTTTGACGCCGACACAATCTTCTTCGTTAATGAAGTGCAATGGCACGTTCATGGTCAGCTTGGTTGTAGCATCGACACGCAGAAAGTCGATATGCATCAGACGTTTCTTCGCGGGATGGCGCTGCATGTCCTGCACAACCACTTTTTCGTGATTGCCGTCGACATCGAGATCTAGAATCGAAGAGAAGAACGCTTCGTTTTCAGTCTCGTGTACCAGATCCTTGTGCAAAAGGCTGATCATGACCGGTTCTTTACCGGCACCGTAAACGATGCCCGGAACACGGTCTGCGTGGCGCAGGCGGCGGCTCGCACCTTTCCCTGCGTCTGAGCGCACCTGGGCGCTAATGGTTAAATCGCTTGACATAATTGTCTCCTGAGTTGCGATAGTCATCGGTGGCCTGCGACCGGCTGCCGACGGTTGGGTGAAATGGTTTTAATTCAATGGCTAGCGAAACAGTGCGCTGATCGATTGTTCGTTGCTGACCCGGCGCATACTTTCCGCCAACAAGTTGGCGATGGTTAATGAACGGATTTTTGGGCAGTTTTTAGCGGCTTCGGTAAGCGGAATCGTGTCGGTGACAACCAACTCATCGAGCTGCGAATTGTTCAGATTTTCCATGGCCCTGCCGGACAGCACAGCGTGGGTACAGTAGGCATAGACTTTGGCGGCGCCTTCGGCTTTTAAGGCCGCGGCGGCGCTACAGAGGGTGCCGGCGGTGTCGACCAGGTCATCGACCATAATGCAGGTGCGGCCGGCAACATCACCGATGATATTCATCACCTGTGCTTCGTTGGCGCGCGGGCGGCGCTTGTCGATGATGGCAAGATCGGTATCGTTGAGCTGTTTTGCCACCGCGCGGGCACGGACTACGCCGCCGATATCCGGTGACACAACCAATACATTGTCGTAGTTCTGTTTATTGATGTCGTCGAGCAACACCGGTGAGCCGTAGACGTTGTCAACCGGCACATCGAAGAAGCCCTGAATCTGCTCGGCGTGCAGGTCGACAGTCAGGACGCGGTCGAAACCGACGGCGCTCATCATATCGGCGACAACTTTTGCGGTAATCGGTACGCGCTGTGAGCGCACCCGGCGATCCTGACGGGCGTAGCCGAAGTAGGGCACGACTGCCGTGATGCGGCCGGCGGAGGCGCGGCGCAGGGCGTCGGCCAGTACCAGCAGCTCCATCAGATTGTCATTGGTCGGCGCACACGTGGATTGCAGTACAAATACATCCTGGCCGCGCACGTTCTCTGTGATTTCAACCATCACCTCGCCGTCGCTGAATTTGCCGACCACAGCTTCGCCGAGCGGAATTTCCAGCTCTTTGCTGATTTTGTCGGCAAGCCCGGGATTGGCATTGCCGGTGAAGACCATCATCTTGGCCATGGTTGAATTAATCCTTCAGAGAAAATGGCTGGGGTGGTAGGACTCGAACCTACGAATGCGGAGATCAAAACCCCGTGCCTTACCACTTGGCGACA
>JBFJYC010000243.1:0-4878 GCA_041622815.1 Spongiibacteraceae bacterium
GCGCGGGCGATGGGCGCCGATATCGTGATCGCCGTGAATATTACCTCCCCCTACCTGAAGGCCGGTCAGATCAACACCCTGCTCTCCGTGACCGATCAGATGATCAACCTGATGACCACCCGCAATGTGCACGCCAGCATCGCGACGCTACGTGAAGATGATATTTTGATTCAGCCGCCGCCGCTGGGGCTGGATAGCTTTGATTACGATGCAATCGTGCGCACCATCGACGCGGGTGCTACAGCGGCTGAAGCTCTGGCGCCGGAGTTACACCGTCTGGCGTTGTCGCCTGCCGACTACGCGCATTACGTCGCCAACCGGCAGCCGCCGGGTGCGCTATCAGGCGTGGTCAAAGAGGTGGTGGTATCGACCGATAGTACTATCGCCTCGGCGACTATCCGCTCGCGTCTCGGTATCGAGCGCGGCGATACGGTCGATCCGGCGCAACTGGAGCGGGGTATTGCCCGGGTGTTCGGTCTGGAGTTGTTTGACCGGGTCGATTATTACACCGAGCCGGCAGAAGACGGCCTGAAGCTGAACATCGATGCCCGGAAGCGCAATTGGGGGCCGAATTATCTGCAGTTCGGTGCGCGCTATGAAGAAGACTTTTCCACCGATTCGGAATTTAATTTTTCGGTGGCGTATTTACAGACCGAGGTCAACGCCCGCGGCGGTGAATGGCTGGCGCAGCTGGATTTGGGTGCGACGCAGGGCGTGAGTATCGATTTCTATCAGCCGATGACTAATAGTCATAGTTGGTTTGTGAATCCGCGGATCGACTATGAGCGCACCCGGGTGCGGGTATACGGTGATAACGGCGATGCGATTGGTGAATACCGCCTGCAGGGGCTGGGCGCTGAATTTTGGCTGGGGGTTAATTTTAGTGACTCGTTACAGCTGCAACTCGGCTGGGAGCGCTTGTTCGGCTCAGCAGATGTCACGGTCGGGCAGTTTGCTGACGGCGGTATCGATTTCGATAAGGGCGAGTGGATGATCCGCACACGCTACGACACGCTGGACCGGGTCAATTTGCCGAATCGCGGTGCCGCCGCGGATTTCACCGCGCTCTGGTCGCGGGAACTCAGCGGCGGTAGCGATGCCTACGAGCAGATGTTCGGCTCCTGGCTCAGTGCCTGGCATTATCGCCGCTATCGCTTATTGCTGAATGTCGAGGGCGGTACGACTCTGGACAACAATGCGCCGCCGCAAAGTCAGTTTTTGCTCGGCGGTTTCGGGCGTTTGTCCGGCTACCCCAGCGAACGCTTCCGGGGGCAGAATTTTGCATTGCTGCATATCAACGCATCGCGGCGCTTCGGCTCGGTATGGCCGACGCCGATGGTGATTGGCTACAGTCTGGAAGGCGGGCAGGTGTGGAACGAACACTCCGGCAAGTTTCTGCCGTCGGCATCATTGTTTGCGGGGATAGATACACCGGCCGGGCCGGTCTATTTGGCAGGTGGTTTCGCCTCAGGTGGCGAAAATACGGTCTATCTCAGGCTGGGTAACCCTTTCGGTCAACAGCGCTACCGGCCCTTCGATTGAACAATCGCTCAGGAGAGCGACGGTGACCTACAGTGCTGGCAGGGCGCGCCGGAAGGCGGCGTCACATTCCGTCAGCGCGCGGGCGCCGGTACGGTAAGTGCGGTCGTTATCCTGCGCTAACGGACAGGCGTCCGGAAGCTGCTGAATAGTGGCGCGCACCCGGCGCGGCTGGCTGGCCGGACGCCACTGGGCTTTTACTGAATTCTTGGTTGCTTTCATAGTCAGTTACTTCGCTGCGTTGCTGTTATGTGTACAGTCTACGGGTTCAAACTTAACCCTGACTTAATGTGGTTTCTGGTACCGCATCACAAAATGAAGCGGTATCAGACAGTTACAAGACGCAAGTTACGCATTAGTGAACAGGGTCACAATCCGCAGTGGCGCGTAAACAGGCGGGTGACGCGGGCTGTGGCAGATTTTGTTACAAAGCTTAATTCTCGTAGAGGTTGCTTGGTTAAGTCCTTGTTCCCAAAGAAAAAGTAGTGTGATATGTTGAGCGGCCCTAATCCGTTGGCGGTCAGTATTGGAAGCGCAAGCGGCGACACAGCTACCCAGCCTGCCCCAGGTACTGATCGACCTGTTGGATGCTATACGTGTTGAAAATGCCGATACCGCGGTACTCGCCGGTATAGTGCACAACGATGCGGCGATCTGCGCCCGTTTAATCGAAGCCGCCAATTCCAGTTTTTACGGACGCCCCAAGCGCTGTGAAACCGCAGAGCGCGCTATCCATAGCCTCGGCACCGATGCAGTCACTACGATTGTCATTACCGCATCCATCAAACAATTTTATAGCGCCTTCGGCGAGGAGCACCGGACTTTTCTGGCAGATTTCTGGCGCCGCTCACTGCTAGTGGCAAAGCTGGCGAGTACGCTGGCGACCCTGACCCGTTACGAACTTCCGGAAGAGGCCTACCTTGGCGGGATACTGGCCGGTGTCGGTCGTTTGGCGTTGTTATTGCGCGGCGGTGAGCGCTATATCGCCTTACATGGTGGTGTTGAAACACCACAATCGCTGCTTGCTGGCGAAAATGCGATGTTCGGGCAGGACCATGTCAGTCTCGGCGCGGATCTTTTTGCGGAGTGGCAGTTATCAGACGACTTGGTCGGGGCGATACGCAAGCAGTTCTGCACAGCGGCTGAGATCAGCAATGAACCGGCGCTCGCCAAGCTACTGAACGTCGCAACTGCACTCGTTGAAAATGAGATGGTAAGCGACGACGCGCTGGAGAAAACCCATCGGCTGTTTAATCTGAATGAGTCGCTGGTACTGACGATCCGGCGCCGGGTGCAAAGTGAGGTAGCGGATCTCTCTGCATGTCTGGGCATCTCAATAGGGCAGCAGGAAGACGGCCAGCTGGAATCGCGTTTTGATGCTGCCAGCATCGAGATCGGTCGCCGGCTCGATTCGGTTGGCACGATGAAGCCGATCAGCGCCGGTCTCTGGCAGGCCCGCAGCGAGGCGGGTTTGCGCGAAGCCATCAACCGCGCACTGCTGCTTACGCTCGGCATTGAGCGCAGCGCCCTGTGTTTACTCGATGACGGCAGTCATCTGGTCGCAGATGTCAAAGGCATCGACGGGCTCTCGATATTGCCGATGGTGGTGGGTGACAGCCTGACCGCCAATGCGCTGATCGAACGCGCACCGCGCGGCAGCGGCGATGACCGCAGTGCACTGTCCGCGGTGGAGCGGCAACTGCTCGACTGGAGCGGCAAAAAGTCTTTTTGTGCCTGGCCGTTGATCAGTGATTCTCAGCCTTTAGGCGTGCTGTTAATTTTCGGTGAGCCCTGGTCGAGTAATAAGGTATTGGAAAACCCCGGCCCGTTGAAAGTTGTCTGCGATGAAATCGGACGATTTGTCGCAGCCAACCGTAAAGTGGCCGAGCCGGTGGATATCGCGCAGGAAACCGATCCGGCCTTTCAACTGGAGATGGAGGAGGCGGTGGCAAGGTCGGCCAATCCGGCCGCCATCGTCAATAAATATCTCGAGGAGCTGCGCGCGGGAATGGATTCGCTGCGCGGTGATGAATACGACATCCTAAAAGAAGAAATCGAGCGCGTCGGACAGGTGCTATTGCGCTTGCGCAGTCTCGATGTCAAAGAGGAGCTGGCGCCGACCTTTGATTTGAATGCGGTGATTACCGCGACGGTTGATATCTTCCGGCGGGCAATTTTTCTCAGCCGCGGCATTGAGATCCGGCTGGAACTGGATCCTGAAGCACCGCGGCTCGGTGTTGATGCTGCGGCCTTGCGGCAGATCCTGTCGAATTTACTCAGCAACGCCGGCGAGGCAATGCCCGACGGCGGTTTGATTACGGTGCGCACCGAGGCAGCGGTGTACCTTGCCGGTGCCGAATATGTGGACGTGACGGTTCGCGATAACGGCCCGGGCATCCCGCCGGAAATCAAGCGGCACCTGTTCAAGCCGATGACCTCTCCGAAGGGCGCCGACCACGCCGGTCTGGGGCTGAGCATCGTCAAACAACTGGTCGATGAAATGCAGGGTTCTATTATGTGCCGCAGTCATGGCGGCGCAGATTCGGGCACCGAGTTTCAGGTGTTGCTGCCGATCCCCGCAGCCTGAGCCATCCGCGCGCGGTTAAAGCTGAATTTGCTGTAGTTGCTCGACCAGATAATCGATCAGCAGGCGGATTTTAATCGGTACGTGGCGCTGCCTTGCGTACATGATCCACACCGGTTCCGGGTGTTTCGACCAGTCCGGCAATATCTGAATCAGATCGCCCGCTTCGATATCGCTTTGCACCGCAAAAAAAGGCAGGTGCGCGATGCCGAGTCCGCGTCGTGCCGCGCTGAGTAATGTCGCGCCGTTGTCGCTCTGCCAGTTTCCTTCCGGTCGCAGCTGGACGGTGTCGTCGCCGTTGCTGAAATACCAGACCGGGTGCTCACCCACGAGGCAGTTATGATCGGCCAGTTGATCCAGCCGCTCCGGCGCGCGGTTGCGCTCCAGATAGTCCGGGCTGGCAACCAGATAGTTGTAGTTGTCAGCAAGTTTACGGGCGACCAGTGTTGAGTTTTCCAGCTCACCGGGGCAGACCAGCAAATCATAGCCACCGTCGAGCAGGTCGGCGCGCCGGTCGCTGCAATCCACCTGTAAATGCAGATGCCGGTAGCGATTGGTGAAGTCCGCCAGAATCGGCACGATAAAGCGGTCCTGAAAACTGCCACTGATATTGAGTTTGAGGCGGCCACGGGGCTCATTGCGGTTCTGGGCGATATCCTCCTCGGCTTTTTCAATCGTGTCGATGGCGAGTTTGCAGCGGTGATAAAACTGCTCACCTTCATCGGTGAGTTTGAGGGTGCGGGTGGTGCGCAGCA
>JBFJYC010000244.1:0-4874 GCA_041622815.1 Spongiibacteraceae bacterium
GCGGCCGCGATTCTGCAGCTGTACATCGCCGGTGATGCGCCGAACAGTGTCGCGGAGACCAAGGCGGGTAATGTCAAAGTCGGCGGGCCGCGCAGCTACCTGAATGCCGGCTATCAGAAATTACTCGACCAGGAAGGCTATCCCGCTTCGCAGCCGCCATGGGGCACGCTGACGGCGATCGATCTCAACCGCGCTGAGATCGCCTGGCGCATTCCCTTCGGCGATTATCCCGACCTGCTGACGCAGGGATTTCAGGGGCTTGGTTCGGAAAATTACGGCGGCCCGGTGGTCACCGCCGGCGGCCTGTTGTTTATCGCAGCGACGCCGGACAACACCCTCAAAGCCTACGATAAAGACAGCGGTGAACTGTTGTGGACGGGCATATTACCCGCCGCTGGTTTCGCGACGCCCTCGGTGTATGCCGTCGACGGGCGTCAGTATGTGGTGATAGCGGCGGGCGGTGGCAAGCTCAATCAAAAACCCGGTAGCACCTACATAGCTTTTGCGCTGCCACCGGCTGAATAAACAGTCGCTGTAATCTGCGGGTCAGATGGTAGCGGCTGCGCGCGTAAATTTAAGAATATGGCCTTTGAAAGGCTGATCGAGATAGTCAGTGTGGATCGGCTTTTGCTGGGAGGAGGTAAAGCCGAAATCGACCATTCGGGCACTAATTTTGTTTTTTCTGCCGCGTCCCGGGTCTACCAGAATCACTTCACAAGCGGGTTTTGCATGGCTTTCAATAAAACCGGCAAGCAATTCGATATGACCGTCCTCGTAAAGCAGGTCGCTGCCGATAATTATGTCAAAAAGCCCGAGCTTATCTTTTGTCGATGCCCAGTCGGCTTGTTCAAACGCAATCGCCTCACCGTTATTGAGTAGTGCGTTGCGCTGCAAAAACTTTTGCGTTTCAGGGTGGTAGTCGGTCGCGGTGATGTCAGCGCGCTGTTTGTTGAGCAGCAAACTCGACAGCGCAATGCCACAGCCGACTTCGAGAATGCGTTTCGCGCCGGTGTCGTAGTCAAGGATGAAGTGGGCAAGCACTAAGCTCGACGGCCAGACAACACCGAATATCGGCCAGGCAGCCGATGAGATGCCCAGACTCTCTGCAAGGCCGGCGGGATCATCAAACTCCTGAATATTGCGCAAGGTACACAGATGAATGTCGATGCCCCCAAACTCAATGGTTTGGTAGCTTAAACGCAGATCTGTCATCAGACAGCCTCAGTATGCGGGGGCGAAACCCAGTATCGGTGATAAATGATGAAACGGGAAAGGTTTTCAGCGTATAAAAAAGGGAGGCTTAGCCTCCCCGGGGTAACTTGGCGGTGGCCTGGTCGAGGGCTTAGTCGAGGGCTTCAAATTCACCATCGGAATAATTCACCGCTGTAAAGCCGCGTTGCTGGTCGATGGTCGCATAACGAACACCGTCGCGGTGGATAGCGCCGCGGATAATCCGCTCGCCGCTGGCCGCGCTGCTGCCGATATCAGAGACGCTCAGTACAACGCCGGCATGGTTCACAACATACAAGGTGTTGTCCGCGCCGTTGTATTCCATATTCAGGCGTGTTCCGTCGAAGCTCAGCGACATCGCCAGCTGGCCGCTGTTGAGCCCGGTCTGCGTGCTGAGGAGCTCGACAGCGACGTCGCCGGCGATACCGCTAACCGCGCTATCGAATATCAGGCTCAGCGAGGTATTGCTGAAATCGCCTTCGGTCGCTTCATCGCCGAGATTAAATGCGGCGGTAACGCTGGCATCCAGACCGGTGCCGGCATCGTCTGTAAAGCTGCCCGCGAGTGCGATCTCAACGCGTTCCGCCATAAAATTGTCCCGATGCGAAGCGGCAAAGTGTTCGATGGTGCCGGGTTCAGTGGACTGCTGACTGTCGCGGGCCAACACAATCCGGGCTAGATGCACGGTCATTTCGCCGTTGAAGCTGGTCCGCGTCGCGCCC
This sequence comes from Spongiibacteraceae bacterium, assembly GCA_041622815.1. Classification (GTDB taxonomy): domain Bacteria; phylum Pseudomonadota; class Gammaproteobacteria; order Pseudomonadales; family Spongiibacteraceae; genus JBFJYC01. The sequence continues at coordinate 1,953 of JBFJYC010000244.1, forward strand.
GCGGTCGCAGGGTAGAGCGACAGGCTTACCGGCATCTCTAATGCAATAGCCGCCTGATCGGTTGCACTGCTCAGTGAAGACTCGCTGTTAAAAAAGCCTGAGCTGCGCAAAGTCGCCGCTCCGCTGATACTCAGGCTGGCGGCGTTGCTGGCAGCCTGGCCGCTAATTTGCAGCGCCAGAAAATCGTTGCCGTTTGCAGTCTGGTTGATCGTGTCGGCATTGACGCCGGATACCGATACAAATACCGAAGTGTCGTTGTCGTTGCGATCATCGCGCATGCTGAGCGTTTGATTAACCTGGTAGAGCGCCCCGCCGGTGCTGAAGTCATTGCCGATGGTGACGACGATGCCGCCGATCGAATAGTCGGCAATGCTCTCATCGTGCCGGTGCGCTTCTGCTGCTGCCGCCATTGCTGTCAGCGCTTTGGTGGTCGCCTCTGTGACCAGCATCATGTCGGTATTGAGGCTGTTGTCGACCAGATCGAGCTGCGATTGAAACGGATTCTGTCCCTGGGTCAATGCGCCGTTCTCAATAAACAGGCTGCGCAATTGCGCGACCAGCGACCTGGCAGCCGTAACACCATCGGCGTCGACTTCGGAGGGCGCTGTACCCTGAGAAGGGGTGACATTGTCAGATCGCTCCGCTGCCAGAGCTTCGTTGCCGAGTGAGAGATCGGTGTCATGTAGCTCGGTTGAATCAACTTCGCCGCTGTCCTGAATGGTGTCGACGAGCTTGCGGGCCTCCTGCAGTACTTCCTGCATGCTGACATCAGCGGTGTCGAAGCCGCCTTCGTTGTCGGCGACACCGCGGTCAGCAAATTGCTCGGTAAAGTTGCGCAGCGCATCTTCCACCGGCGCGCCGTTGCCCGCCGCGGATAGTGCCGCCTGCACAACAGCAGCGGCTTTGAGATTGTATTCCAGTGTTTCTGCGCTCGCAGCGCTGACCGCCGCGGTATCAACGATATTCACAATCGGCAGCTCGGTCAGTTTCGCGCCTGCGGGTAATGCGAGGCGGTCGATGACTTGCGTATTCGCAGCCTCCGCAGCGGCCTTCGGTGCTGCGCCGTTGGCGATGCGGTCGATGCCGATCTCAGCAGCGGCGCTGGTCAGCGGTGTAATATTGGCGACGGTATTGCCGGTGGGGTCGGGTACCAGCGAGCTCATTTTGAAGTTGCTGTTCAGCGGGTAGACGTCGCCGAAAGATACCGTCGGATTACCGCTGCCGTCGCGTTGGCAGACACTGAGGTCGCAAATCATCATCGAAGGGGCATCGCCTGCGCTGGCGGTGATTTCGACCAGTACCGCGCTGCCGCGTTGGTAGTTTTCGTTTAGCGCCAACTGATAACTGCCATCGCTGGCGGTAATGGTCTGATTGGCTATGCGGACTGCGCGATTGATTTCGCCGCCGTCGGTAAAGCCGTAGGCGTTAACGACGCCGCCTTGAATAATACCCTTGGAGGAAGTGCCGCCCAGCGTGTCGCCCGAGCCCGCGGCGCTACCGGTATCTCCGCCACCGCCACCGCCACCGCTGCCACAGGCGGCGAGAAACAGAATTGAAGTGAAAGAGATTGCCGGTGAAATTCGCATAATAACTACTCCGTAACGTTATCGTTGATTTAGCGCAGAGCGGTTTTCTGTCGGCGCTGCCGGGTATTCAGGGCGCAGGACAGTGAGAGGCAAAATCGTTGGCGCGGATTTAAAGTAGACCGTGAAAGACTATTTTTTAAGTGTTATTTACAGTGCGATGTAAAATTTGAGGGCTGTTGCGCAGCGGCAGTACTTCCCTTATTGCATTTTTATTTTCAATATGAATTGCGCAATGACAAAGTGTTATTGCTGCGCGCGATGGACAGCAGCTTAGCGGAAGAGTGCGGGCTAAGCTTTAGCCCGCGGGGGTGGATTGTTCCTCGCAGCCAGCACTTTCATAGCTGCCATCGACGACGGTATCTACCCATTGGTCGAATAGCGTCACTGCCTCGGCATGGCTGACACTGCGCGCGATCGGTGGCATTTGAATCGACGGATCTGTGGCGTGCAGGCGGAAAGAGGCAATTGATTCGGACGCGTTACCCGGCAGAATGTCGTAGCTGTGTCCGCCCGAGGAGCTGCCCGCGGTGGTCGGCGTTTTGCAGATGCCGAAGTTGAGATTAACCTTGCGGAATACATCAAAAAACAAGCCGGTACTCTGCGCCAATCCCTTGCGGTTGTGGCAGTGCGCACAGTTCGTCTCGAGCCAACCACGGATGCGGTTCTCAATGTCCCGGTCCGTTTCATTCATCGCATCCACACGCCCGGGCTCATCGGTGACGATACTATAGCTATCCATCGCGACGCTGAGCCGCGCGAGGCGTTGTGCGCCCCGGGCGATGTGTTTGTTGTCGACTTCAAGCGCCGGTTCATTTTCGAGTCTGCCGGTTTGCACCCAGTACTGGAGTTGGTTGACCGGGCCGTTGCCATAGTCCATCGGGCGGTTCAGATTGCGGACTTTGGGGCCGATCGGGGCATCGCCCGCTTGCCGGTCGTCGTTGATATGGCAATTGCCACACTGGTTAGGCGTGGGTACCGCGTAGCTGGCGGTGCTGCCGGTATAAGTCGCCGATACTTCCGGGTCGGTGTCATCATAATCCCAGCTGGCGGCGCGGGAGGCACCGGCCAGTGCAATATCTGCGTCACTGCCGTCTTCGCGCCAGATGTAGGCCATGCCCTCCCAGAAGCTGTCGCCGTCTTTGCCGGCGCGATGAATCAGCAGACGGGTTTCAACAATATCCTCATCGGCCGCGTTGCGATCGCGAAAGGCGAAGGTTTTCGCGATAACGGTACCCACCGGGAAATCCAGTGTCGCGTTCGGGGCGCTGCGATGCCCTTCGTTCCATTGTGCGGCCTCGCCCGGTGGCAGAAATAACACGCGGTACTTCACTGCATA
>JBFJYC010000245.1:0-4825 GCA_041622815.1 Spongiibacteraceae bacterium
CCAACGGCGGTGCCACCATTGGCCATTTACTGAACACCCGCGATTCCACTGACACCTATGTCCACATGCCGCAGATGAGTGCGGTGCCCGTGCGTATCAGCGCCAGCGCTTAGTCGCGCCCAAGATGAGTTCTCCGAACCCGTTGCACGGACAGCGGTTGTGGCCGTTGTACATGGCATTAATCACCATTGGGATGGGGCAGACTGTGGTGTTTGCGGTGCTGCCGATGCTCGGCCGCGAGCTCGGGCTGGATCGTATTGTGCTGCAGCTGCCATTTTCGGCGGGGGAATGGCGGCCAAAAGAGCTGGCGATTACCAGCTTGTCGGCACTGACGGCATTAACCTATTTTTTTATCTCTCCGGTATGGGGCCGGCTCAGCGACAAAGTCGGACGCAAGCCCATCATCCTGATCGGCTTGGTCGGCTACGGGCTGGGTACGCTGGCTTTTAACGGTATTGCCTGGGTCGGTCTCGGCGGTATGTTATCCGGCGCTTTGTTGTTCGGGGCGCTGTTGATTACCCGGATTTTTCACGCTTCTCTGATGTCTGCGACGCAACCGGCGGCGTCGGCCTATATTGTCGATGTGACGACGGTCAGCAACCGTACCCGCGGTATTGGCCGACTGGCGGCCAGTAATCAATTGGGCAGTATGATCGGTCCGGTGCTGGCCTGGTTCGCCTTCATTTCTTTTTTAGCACCGCTCTATTTGCAGGCGGTGCTGTGTATGTTTACCGCGCTACTAGTCTGGATTTATCTGCCGGCGTTGCCGCCGGCACCGCGCCCGGCCAATAGCAGAAAATTGCGATTTTTCGATCCGCGCTTCCGTTTATTTTTGTTTGTGGGCTTATCGCTGTTCCTGCTGATGGGCATGGTGCAGCAGACGCTGGGTTTTTATTTCCAGGATGTGTTGCAGCTCACCGGCGCACGCTCGGCGCAGCTGTTCTCGGTAGCGATGGTAGTGTCATCCATGGCGATGCTGGCGGCACAGTTTGGTGTAGTGCAAAGATTTTCCGGTCATTCAGTGGTGTTGCTGTTCTACGGTTTGCCGTTTTGTCTGGCCGGCTATGGCACACTGGCGGTTGCCGGTACGCTGCCGCTGCTGATCACGGGTATGGCGCTATTCGGCTTTGGCATGGGCCTGGCCGGCCCGGGCTATAACGCCGCGGCGACACTGGTGGTGGAGCCCCACGAGCAGGGCGCGCTCGCCGGTCTGATGGGTGCGGCCGCCAGTATGGGCTTTGTGGTCGGGCCGCTGCTTGGCGGCTACCTGTATCAGTTTGATCCGACCCAACCCTACCGGGTCGCAGCTATCGGTCTGGCGGCATTGTTATTGGTCATTGCCGGCCTGCACAAACGGCTGCTATCGCCGGGCACCGGGACCTGAGGTGCTGTTTTATAGCGCAATGCGCTATGACCGTGCTGTATAAAAATCGAACACTTTGTACAGGGCGCAACGTTCAACATGTCGCGCGCTGATTCACAGACTTATCCACAGGGTTATTCCCGAATTTTGGGGAAAAGTTGGGCGCGGATTCAATTTGACAGCTCTGTTACAGTCAGGCTGATCGGCAGTGGTACTGCGGGTTGCGCTGCACCACTGCCGGTTAAAAAATCAACACGGAATGTTGACAAGTAAGAAAATGCTAGTGATTTAGGGGTTTTCTATCATCTTTTTGCACATAATTGGTGCCGCGCCAAAACACCGGCGTGACGTTAATTTGTCGGTGAATACTAGTGTCCGGGCCTCGGCATTAGCGGGGCCGACCCCGTATAACTACCTATTTGCGCAAACCACATCGGATCAGCAAGGAATAAATACATGGGCACCGAATTTCTGTCTGACATCGCCGACACGCTTGATCGCCTATGCGCTGCACTGGCGGCGGGGGATGATGTCAGCCCGGCGGACCTGTACCGGCTTGAGGGCGCAATCGATACGGCGATCCGCTGCGGGCTGGCCTCACAGGAGGACGTCGCGCAGTTACTCGCTTCCCCGCAACGAAAATCTATTGTGCTATTAAGTGATCCGGGCAACCCGGTCCGGCTGCAGATGACGATGGCGACTGCGCCGGTGTTTCCTTCCACCAAGCAAAGCTGAGATCCACACCGGTTTGAATAGCCACGGCAGACGCGGCCATCGACGAATGGTCACCATCAGTTCAGCGGCGGACCGGCCGTTTCAATTGGTGCAGGCCCTGCTCGGGGCGGGGAAAACTGCCGGCGCAGTGGCGGCGCCACTGTATCTGGGCGCGGAGACCGGACCGTGGCGCCGCAGCGTGGCGGCGACTTCGCTCGGCACCTCCCGTGATGCGCTGGTGATTCAACTCGACAGCAATCCGTGCGCCAATGAAGTGGCCGCCCTCAGCGGCTGTGTCCGGGGCGGCGGTATCATCGTTTTGATGTGCGAAAACCCGCTGCTGTTAACGCCGTTCTGGTCGCGTTTTGTGAGGCTATCGGAGGCTCTGACCGGTCAGTTTCCGCTCGCCACCGAGGCCGACATTGCCCGCTACGCTATGGCGGTGCAATCTGTGCCGCCGGAGTCGGTATTTCATCCGACCTTTGATCAGTCCCGCGCGATCGCCGCGATTGAGCGCTGTGCGGAGGGGCGGGCACGCCGGCCGGTGGTATTGCGCTCCGACCGCGGCCGCGGCAAAAGTGCCGCGATGGGTATCGCCGCAGCAAATCTATTGGCGCGCGGTGTCGGCGATATTGTAGTGACCGCGGCTTCCCGTCACGCGCTCGACGCATTGGTGGCACATGCGTCAGGCGGGGGCGATAGCTTGCCGGTTTTCAGTGGTGGCCACTCCTTGTACTTTGTGCCGCCCGATGAATTGCTGCGTCGCCCCTGCGCGCCGCGCCTGTTGATGATCGACGAAGCGGCGGCATTGCCGACCGCACTGCTTGAGCAATTGGTCGACCTGTATCCGCGCACGGTTCTTTCCTCCACCGTGCAGGGTTATGAAGGCAGCGGGCGCGGTTTTGAACTGCGCTTTGAGCAGCAGTTGCGACATGCCTATCCGCAATCCCGTTTTGTCTGGCTGACGCAGCCGGTGCGCTGGGATGAAAAGGACCCGGTCGAAAAGCTGTTTAATCAGCTATTGGTATTGACCGTGACAACGACCGGCGCCGACCAGCCTCCGCTTGCGGATAACGCGCTGCGCTTTAAGCATTACAACGGTGCCGACCTCTTATCTGAAGAGAGCGTGTTGCAGCAGGCCTGGTGTTTGTTGGTGGAAGCGCATCACCAGACCTCACCGGATGATTTGCAGCAATTACTGGATGACGCTGCCGTGTCGCTATGCTGCGGCTATGCCGGCAATGAACTGGTTTGTGTGGCGATGCTGCGCCGGGAGGGGGGGCTCAATACGTCGATTGCTGCCGCAGTAGCGGCCGGCCAACGGCGCCTGCAGGGTCAGCGCCTGCCGCAAGGTCTGGCCTGGTATTGCCAGCGGCCCGATTTGGCGGAGCCCGGAGCGCTGCGAATTGTACGTATCGCAGTGGCCGGCCAGTGGCGACGGCAGGGTGCCGGTACCGCAATGCTCGCAGAAATTGAACGATTCGCCGCGGCAACGACTGGCATTGATTATTGCGGTGCGAGCTTCGCCGCGGATAGCGCTGTTACAGCTTTTTGGATGAAAGCGGGTTACCTGCCGCTGCGTCTGGGTGTGCGGCGCGATACCGGCTCCGGGTTGCATTCACTGCTGGTCGCCAAAGCGCCGGCCGGGCCGTTGCACAAGGAATTCAGCGGCCTGCGTCAGCGTTTCGCGGCTGATTTTATCATTGAGCTGGGGGAGTCATTCCGCGAACTGGATGCGAGTCTGGCGTTATTGCTGCTCGGCGAAGGCCCGTTGCCGTCGGCAGCGGACCGGGAGACTGTAGCAGCTTACGCCGACGGCCGCGGCAGCTATGAATTGCTTGCCGCCGCGCTCTGGCGCTGGTGTTCTACGACATTGCCCGCTGCCCGGTGTGCGAGCGTGCCGGCTGAGTTGCTATGCAGCAAAGTGCTACAACATCAGGATTGGAGTCAGGTAGTGGCGGATTACGGCTTCAGCGGCCGCAAAGCGGCGGAATCGGCACTGCGTTTGGCAGTCGCAGAGGTCCTCGGAGCGGCATCGACAATGCTATGATACGCGGCTTTTCCAACATGAATTAAAAGTACGGGAGACACTATGGCGCAGGGCAACGAAAACTTCAGTGCATTGGCAGTTGCCGGCCGGTTTGCAAAACTTACCAGACATCCGGGCTGGTTGCGGGAGCTACGCAATTCGTTGAATGGCGATAAATCCCGCTGCATCAGTCTCGGCTCGGAAGTGCAGGCGCGTGCGGTCGAATATCCGGATTCGGTAGCACTTAAATTTGAGGATAAGCAGTGGACCTGGTCGGAGCTGAACGCACAGGCCAACCGCTATGCGCATTTTCTGGAGCAGTGCGGCGCCAAACGCGGCGACCGTATCGCTATCAATATGGTGAACTCGGCGGACATGCTGTTTACCGCCATCGCGGTCGCCAAGCTCGGCTGCGTGAGTGCATTGATTAATACCTCGCAGACCGGTGATGTATTGCGCCATAGTCTGACCCTGTCGGAGGCGGTGCTGGTCGTTGTCGGTCCGGAACAGGTCGAGATGATGGCGACGGTGCCGGATATGCTGAGCGGCGAACTCGCCGGCAAACTACTGACCGTACCGGCCGAGGACGGTACGGTGCCTGAGGGTTATATCGATCTGGCCGCCGGCGCAGCCGGATGCAGCGATGAAAATCTCGCGGTGACTTCGGAGGTCACTCTGGCCGACAAGGCGTTTTTAATTTTTACCTCGGGTACTACCGG
>JBFJYC010000246.1:0-4803 GCA_041622815.1 Spongiibacteraceae bacterium
GTCTGGCACTGCGCGCAGCTTTTCAGGGTCATTGGGGAAATACTGAAAGGTATCGGTCCACTCACAAAACGCTTTGATCGCCTGATCCGTCTCGTGCGGGTAGTAATCCGGCTCTATCGGTTTACGGTTATTCCAAACCGCCTCGTCTTCACGGGTCGCATTCCAGGAAAATATCGCGCTGACCAAATCCTGAAACCTTGTAATCGAGTTAAACGATATTTTACCGATACCGATTTGTGTCAGCTTACATTTCTTACCATCGATCACCGTCAGGAAGTTACACAGATGCTGCACATTGCTGCCCGCTTTTGATATCAAAAAATCATTCAAAGGGCCTTCATAAAACGTCGATACTTCGGAACTATCGCCTCTTCCCAATATTGACAGCGGCGGCTGTAGCTCTGCGCCCATCCTGCAATAGGCTCTGTGCCCCTCGGCTCTGAAGTCACCTGCAATTCTTTCTTTACCAAACATGGCATGCGTGAATTCAAAATGACGGGGGTCGACGCCGTTGTTCTGCGGTACGACGGGATGATGTAACTCCAACTCGCGCGCATGGCGCCACAGAATATCCGGGAACTCCTCATCGTTCATAAACTGCGGATGCGGCCATTGCGGCTCGACACCCGGCTCATCAAACCAGCCGTAGACCAAGCCGTGATCTTCCTCTACCGGGTAGGCGCGGATCGACTTGAACTTGGCGTTCCGGCAGGCGCCATCACCGTGAAACATGCGCCCGTGCATCGGGCATTGAATATCGTCTCCCAGCACCTTGCCGGTCGCCATATTGACGCCAAAATGCGAGCAGAATGGCTCAATCATATTCAGCTTGCCGGATTCAGAGCGAAACAGCAGGCACTCTTCATTCATATAGGTACGGGTTTTTATTTTTCCCTTGGGAAACGCGCTGGAGAAACCGAGAAACATCCAGCCACGAAAGTATTTTTTCTCTGCTGCTAAAAATTTAGTCGCCATCTTAATCATTACCTTTATTTTAGTACCCGAAGCCGGCTATCAGACGGCTTCAGCCACGATATGGTAACACCGGAAAACCATGAAGCTAGCCCGCAAACACTAAGCTTACCGGCTTTCTTCGCTTGCATTTCAATTTCGCTGGCTGCTCCAACCCTGATCGATACAACAAGGACGACGACCTCGGTCAGCCCGAACCAGAAAGCAACAAAAGCGGGGACCACCATCTCGAGCATGGCCAGCCCCATCCCGAATACCAGCCAGTGCCGGTAGAGAATTTTATATTCCATGGGCGTTTCCGTGGATAAAAATTCAGTGGCGCAGCATCGTCAATTTTCCCGTGCCTGCCCAGTCTGCGGCCTTAGTTAGCGCTTAGCTGAGGGAGGAAAGGTGAGGGCGAAAACCGGTAGATTGGCCGACAAGCCGGGCGTGGGCGGGAACCCGGCAGGATAGATTGCTGCTTTCACCGGGACAAACGAAAGCGGCCCTTTCGGGCCGCCAAAAACATACCAGATTAAGTGCCGGAATTCTCAGGTCGCAGGCGGATCTGCCTGTTCGGCCACAAAATTCTGTGTCGTCACCTGGTCAGCTACGACGCTGATCGCCGTGGGCTGAACGAACGCAATGTCATCATCATTGTCAGGGTCGTCAGCCAGCGACTGGCAGGTAAACGCGATGGTGTAATCCCCTGCCGCCACGAACCCGATCGTATATTCATACTCTGCCGTATTCAGGTTTTGCTTCACATTGGCGACCGTTAACGGCTGGGTTGCTGGCTCCGATTCAATACCATTGTCTTCGTCGCCCTGCGGTGCCGGAACACTTGTGTCATTCGGAATAACATCACCGGCGTACAAGTAAACCGCATTGCCCTCATCTTCCGCGACGTCGTTAAGGCAGCTTGCATCCTCGATGAGCGATGCATCCACAGTACCGGTAATCGTTCCGACCTCCACGTTATCGATCAAGCGGAGTGCGGGACGTAACAAATAGTAGTCGGCGCCACTGGGCTTCGTCAGGCCTTTCTGCAAAACAAAATCGATAGTGAAATCGGTATTGCCGCCGGCAGGAATGATGAAACCGGAATTCAAATGCAGCCAGCGCGAGGCATTCGGATTGCCCTTTTGCTGGCCCGGAATAAACAGGTCAAACTCACCGCCCGCGTCTTCCACAACCTTAGAGTCCGGGATTCCACCGGTCACAAAGACCCTGACCCAATTATATTCACCCGGCTCAACCGCAGCGCCGCTCACAATTTCCTGTGAAGTCTCGCCGGTTAAATCGAGCAGGTTAGCAATGGTTATCGCAGGATCCAGATCGATACTTACCACCTCACCATTCTTAGGCTTAAGGTCGATCCGGTTAAATGTAATTTGTACTGTAGAAACATTATCGACCGGCGCGTCGGTGGCGCTGAACGAAGCAGTTGTAGGGCCGGTTCCGCCACCGCCGCCACCGCCACTTCCACAGGCGGCCAATAACGCTGCAGCACATAGCGCCGTGGCTGATCGCAAACATGTATGTAATGTAGTCATGGAAGATGATCCCTCATTTGTAAGTTCGATGGCGGGCACGCCATACAGCCGTAAAAGATTTCTGCCGTGATACTAGAGACTTAAGCACAGTGCACAAGCAGGCAATCTCGAAGTTGTGATGCAGTACTATGACTGCATAAACATTTACACTGCCTGAATATCGAGTGTGCTCGAGCGCACAAATAAAATGGTCGGTTGCAAAGGGGAATCAACGCTGTTGAAGCGCGTTTTACATCGGAAAACCCGCTGACATAGTGCCAGCGGGCCCTTTCGCACCACAAACAACAAGTTTACATTTCAGGAGCTAAGCGCACGTGGTGAATCCAAAGGCCACCATCTGCGCGCGGTGCCACCCAGATTTCTTCGCGCGTACTGCGGTGAATCAGCTGACCACGGGGCACCTCTCCATTCGCAGCGCCGCCTTTCTTGCAGCCCTTGCCACGGCAGGCAGGCGGACCGCCGCCATCACCACCGCCATCTGATCCGCTCGCATAACTGTTGTAGCTATCCAGATGGGAATAGATCTGTAACAGCATCTCGTAATCGTGGTTATTGGGGAACTGACTGTTGATATCCGTCGAATAATCCATGCAGGTCTGTTGGCTACTGCCATCTTCGCTGGTGTGCCCCAACCCGAATACATGGCCGATTTCCTGGCACATTACGTGGTTCTTTTCACCGGGAATCGTCCAGTAGGAGGCGTAACTATCGTTCATCTTGGCAGTGCCCTGATCGATATGACCATTGGCGTCCAAACCAATTGTTGCGAGACCCAGCCAGCCATTAGCGCCGTAGGCCGCATTGCATACCCGCATTTTACCCTCACTCATGCGGCAACGTTTGCGGGTACGTGAACTGTCGTTGGCCGAAGTAATCGCCAAGTCGAGCACGGTGGAACTATTCCATGCCGCGAGTGCATCGCCTAGTTCTATATCCCATTCGGGGGTCGTACTATCGATCACCGGCAATACAACAGGATTCGCAGTTCGCGCCCAATGATAATTATTCCAGCTATGATCGGCACTGACGGATAGCGATACCGTGATGGCCGCGAGCATACCTAAAATATTCTGATAACTAGTTCGCATTGGATAATCCCCCCAACCTGCAGTAAATACCTAATCTGCCGAGTTTAATCTATGTAGTGCCGCTGCTCATAGAGGAGTTATGCCTAGTTCCCAGCCAGGTAATCTAAGCGGAGTAATGCAGAACGCTTAGTGGCTTGCCGTCAGCCAAAAAAAAACCCGCAAACACTGGGTTTGCGGGCCTTCTTAGTTCCAGCTTAGAGCCAGGTGGCGAGCTTACATCATACCGCCCATGCCGCCCATACCACCCATGCCGCCCATATCCGGCATACCGCCGCCAGCTGCCGGAGTTTCTTCCGGCGCTTCGGCGATCATGGCTTCGGTGGTAACCATCAGACCGGCAACCGAACCGGCAGCTTCCAGTGCTGAACGGGTGACTTTGGCAGGATCGAGAATACCCATCTCGATCATGTCGCCGTATTCGCCCGAGGCTGCGTTGTAACCGTAGTTACCCTTGCCCTGACGAACCTTGTCGAGAACAACAGAAGCTTCGTCGCCGGCGTTGGTGACGATCTGGCGCAGCGGGTTTTCCATGGCGCGCAGTGCGGCCTGAATACCTACAGTCTGATCGGCGTTAGCGCCTTCGATAGAACCGATTGCGTCAACTGCGCGAATCAGTGCAACACCACCGCCGGGTACCACACCTTCTTCTACCGCAGCGCGAGTCGCATGCAGTGCATCGTCAACACGGTCTTTCTTTTCTTTCATTTCAACTTCAGTCGCCGCACCAACCTTGATGACTGCAACACCGCCAGCCAGCTTAGCCATACGCTCCTGCAGTTTTTCAGTGTCGTATTCAGACGTTGACTCTTCCATCTGTGCACGAATCTGGCTTACTCGACCCGCGATATCTTCAGATGAACCTGCACCGTCAACAATGATAGTTAACTCTTTGGTTACGGTTACTTTCTTCGCTGAACCCAGGTCTTCCAGGGTAGCTTTCTCCAGTGAAAGACCCACTTCTTCAGAAATAACCACACCACCCGTTAACACGGCAATATCCTGCAGCATGGCTTTACGACGGTCACCAAAACCAGGCGCCTTAACAGCCGCAACCTTAACGATGCCACGCATGCTGTTCACAACCAGGGTTGCCAGCGCTTCACCTTCGACATCTTCTGCAATAATCAGTAATGGACGGCTGGATTTTGCAACACCTTCCAGAATCTGCAGCAGTTCGCGGATATTTGAAATTTTCTTGTCGAATAACA
>JBFJYC010000247.1:0-4803 GCA_041622815.1 Spongiibacteraceae bacterium
GATCGATCAACCCGGTTACGCCGTCGAAAAGCCAGCGAAATACGATCAACAGAATGGCGATCGGTGCGATGACCAAAACGCCACCGATGAATGACTTGCGTATAAAAAGTTTGAACTTTTGCATGGCCGGGAATCCGTGGGCTAGCGGGTGAGCATAGCAAATGCCGGCAACGATGTTTATCGGGTAGCGGCGGCGCCGGCTTGTTCTGCGCTGAGATGGCCGAGTTGATACAGCGAGGTTACGGTTTCACGCAGGGTCTCGTCGATATCCCGGAATTGCAGACCGAGTTCGTTGAGATAGAAGCTGTCGTCTGTTTTCACCCAGCGGGTGGCGTAGCCGGCATTTTCCAGACTCACCGGCATTTCAGCGCCGGTGATACGGGATACGACATCCATACCCCAGCCGAGAAATCTTACAACCCCGCCGGGTAATTGCGCGCGTCGCAGTGAGCGCCCGGTGACAGCGTCGAGTTTTGCGGCAAGTTCCGCCCAGCTAAGAAATGTGCCGCCGATCATCACCCGTGCCGGCATTTTCAACTGCTCGATGATGGTCAGGTGGGCGCGCGCCACATCGCGGACGTCAACAAACTGGGAACCGGTACTAGTGATCATCGCCACCTGCCTGATGAAAATACTGATTCCGACATGCGGCTCGGTGAGGGCGGGATCCAGCGGCCCGATGACGGAAGCGGGGTAGCTGATAAAAACCGGCGCGCCCTTATCCTGCAGGTCTCGTACATATTTCTCACAGGTAGCCTTCGAATGGCCATAGGGAGATGTTGCTTTACCCGGTGGCAGGTCGCCGCTCAGCGCCGCGGCCTGCGGGTCATAAACAGCGGTGACACTCGATACATGGATGATATGCGACAAGCCGAGCTCAACCGCTTGCCCGATCACGTTTTTGGTGCCGCCGACGTTGGTGTTGAAGACTTTCTGCTCGTCTTTTTTATGGGTGGAAACAAACGCGGCGGTATGGATCACCGCATCGCAACCCTGCAGCGCGAGGCCAACCGCATGGCGATCGGTAACATCGGCACACACAACATCTTCAGCGATGAGGCCATGGGGCGCGAGCACGCGATCGAGTTTTTCCCGGCTACGAACAAGGTAGCGCACCTCGTGACCGGCTTGCGTCAACAACGCGGCTGACCACGAGCCGATAAAGCCGGTGGCGCCGGTGACAAGGATTTTCATGCGGGCTCCTGCTGAAGCTACCGGAAAGAGTTGAGTTTATGCGCCCTGTGCGAAAACCGGCCAGCTACCGATGATGTGGCCATTTTCGTAAACCGCGATATCGCCGAATTGCAGAAATACAAATTCGGATTGATGCGGCCGGTAGAAAACAAATTCATCAACGCGCAAATCGACGGAGTCCGAACCGTTCAGCATTTCCTGATTAGTCGAACGGCCGTAAATTTCGTTGTGTTCCAGACCCGGCGGTGACACCGGACTGGCTTTCCAGAAGCCACCGTAAACAAACCAGCTTTTGCTGCGGTTCGGGTTCAGCAGTTTCCAGACCGGTGACGCGCCCTCAAGGCCCGGTACGGTAACACCGTCAGCGGTTTTTAATACCGGCGTGCCGATAAACGCTGCGGGTAGATGGTCTTCCAAAGTATGGACATCAAAGTCGCTGGGTTTGACCAGGCCGGAGCCCATCGATAATTCATTGCAGGACTCTCTGCCGGAATACATTTGATAGGTGCTGCTGCCGCCGGCGTTGAGTGTGAGCTGGTCCGGATTGAAACGGCCCCCGAGCACCTGTTTTGCGGCGTTGACGGCGGCATCATATTTTTTCATGGCGGCGGCGAAGGCTTTTTCCGGGCCGCCGACAATGCCGGGCATTTTCGAGATATGAGCTTCGTAGCCCATCAGGCCGCTGAAACTAAGGTGTTTATCGCCGTCGAGAACGGTAATCGCCTTGGCGATCTCTGTTGCATCGCTAAAACCGCCGCGGTGCAGCCCGACATCCAGCTCCAGATTGATGCGCATGGGTTTGCCGAGGCCTGTGGCGAGTTCGCGGTATTGCCTGAGCCGTTCCGGAGAATCGACCAGCCACTCGATCTGTGTCGCCGGATCAAATGCGGGGTTGCCGTGTTGTAAATAGAACTGCTGCGCCGCGACCGCCGGCATCGGTTTGCCAACCAGCACGGTAGCATCCGGCATGCGCTGGGCGACATGATTCAGAAACGGTTGATGAAACAGCATGAGTCGCTGGCTGCCGGTGGCGTCACCGATGGTATTGAGCAGATCGATAGCGGGTAGCGATTTGGCTACCGCGCGGTAAGCCATGCTTTCCGGAAGATGGGCTTTCAGGCGCGCGATATTGTGCTGCAGGCGCTGGTAGTCCAGCACCAGCGTCGGCCGGTAGAGACCGGCCTCTGCCAATGCGTTTTGTACGCTGCGGAAGTATTCACTGTGGGCGCCGCCTTCGTCATCGCGCCGCAGCAACAGTCCGGCGGCGAGGGGCGCGCCGAGCGCGCCGGCGAGCAGCAATTTGCGACGGGATACTCCGCCCGCGGAATCAGGCACCGAAAACAAACCGCAGATGGTCGTTGAGCATGCGCCCGTTCGGGTCGAGTTGCTTTCTCACGCGGTGAAACTCCGTCCACTTCGGGTAGCGGCGCGATAATGCGGCACCGCTGAGGGTGTGCATTTTGCCCCAGTGCGGCCGGCCATCGAGCTGCTGATAGAGCGGTTCGATATCACGGAACAAGGGCAGCGGATCGTCCTCGTGGAAGCGGTGCACTGCGATCGAACCGGAGGGGCGGCCGTAAAACGGGCTCAGCCAGGCGTCATCCTCGCGGACTACCCGCACTTCCAGCGGAAAAAATACATCCGGATGATTATTCTCGAGTTTGCTGCGCACCTTTTTCAAGGTCGCAATCAGGTCTTCGCGGGGCAGGTGATATTCCATCTCGTTAAACCGCACCGAGCGGTCCGACGGGAAAATCCGGTGCGAGTAATCGACATGTTCTTCGGGTGCCAGATCGTCGGTGGCTTTTGACAGCAGCCAGCGGCGCAGGCCCGGCCACCAACCGGCGAGGTCACGCAATTGTTGCAGTTCGCGCAGTGAGTCGTTGTCGGGCTCCTCGGTACGGGCGAGCACCGGCCGGTCGGTGAGGTTGGTGGTGATGACCATCGCCTTGTCGCCGAAGGGTACGTAATAAAATTCGAAGCTGCGATTGTTATTGCTGAGCGCTTCAAACTCATCAAACACCTGCTCCAACGGCATCAGCCAGGTTTTGCGGACCAGCTTATAGCTGGGCAGGGCGTTGAGGGTGGCGTGGGTAATGACCCCGAGGCTGCCCAGCGATACCTGCGCAGCATGAAAAATATCGGCGTCTTTATCGCGGCTGCATTTAATCGTCTCGCCTTCCGGGGTGACCAGTTCCAGCTCATGGATAGCGTCGTGAATTGCGGTGAGTTCGGCCCCGGTGCCGTGGGTTGCTGTGGCGATCGCACCGGCAAAACTCTGCTCATCGATATCGGGCATATTCGCCATGCCCAGACCGAGTTCGTGCAGCGGTTCGCCGATATTGCCGAGTCGCATGCCGGCGCCGATGCGGGCGCGGTTGTCACCGGCGGCTTCGACGCCGGTAAAGCGCCGCAACGATAAAATTGTGCCGTCGGTGGGTACCAAAGGCGTGAAGGAATGGCCGGCGCCCACCGGGCGGATCGGCGTTTTTGCTTCGCGCAGTAATTTGGCGAGTTCGTCGGTGTCACGCGGGGCCACGCTGGCCTGCGGTTCGCAGCTTAAATAGCCGGACCAGTTACTCCAGCGGCGTCTCGCCTGCGCGTTGACGGCGGTTGACGAGGTGCCGAACAGCGCCGCCAGCAGAGTGGCCTGATTGAAGCGGCGGCGGCTGAGGCCGCCGCTTGCTGCGTTATCGTCACTCACCTGCGGGCGCTGCCATGAAGCTGATCAGCTCGCGGAACTCGTCATCGCTGCAATCCATGCAGGCGCCGAGCGGCGGCATGCCGCGGTAACCATGCAGGGTGCTGTTAAGCAACACTTCCATGCCCTTGGCCATGCGCGGCTGCCATGCGGCGACGTCGCCGGCGACCGGGGCGCCGGACTGGGCGCGGCCGTGACAGGCAAAACAGGTCTGTTTATAGGTTGTAGCGAGCTCGGGATCGGCGGGCATCACCGCCGGTTTTGCGGCGGCGGCAGACGCGGCGGCACTCTCACCCTGCTGTTTGTCGGAGCAAGCGGTCAGCGCAAGCAGCGCAATCATCAGGACGGCGGCGAATTGATTGTGTTTCATTGAAGTCTCTCTGATACGGCGGGCGGATAGCCTATCGCAATCGACCTCTTACGCATAGAATCCGGCACTGACCTTATTTGCCCTGCCGGAGTATCCGATGAGCTACGAATGTTTCGACGTCTCGATTGAAGACCAGATTGCCCATATTGTGCTGAATCGCCCGGAGGCGATGAACTCGATGATTCTGTCGTTCTGGGACGAGTTGCCGGCGATCGTTGAGGATATCGACCGCAATGCGCGCGCCCGGGTGATCGTTATCTCATCTACCGGCAAGCATTTCACCTCGGGTCTGGATTTGGGCGTTATCGCCGGTGCGGCGGAGCCCGAGGGCGAGGAGGCGAAGCGTATCGCCGGGTTGCAGCGGGCGGCGGCCTTCAACGCCAACGTGAAGCGCATGCAGCATACCTTCAGCGCGCTGGAAGAGGCACGGATTCCGGTGCTGGTCGCAATTCAGGGTGGCGCCATCGGCGGCGGTGTCGATCTCGCCACCGCCTGCGATATGCGCTATTGCACCGCCGATGCGTTCTTCACCATTTAC
>JBFJYC010000248.1:0-4774 GCA_041622815.1 Spongiibacteraceae bacterium
AAACTGCGTGTCGCCACCCCAGTCCTCCGGGATTACGTCCTTTGCCGCAAGTTCATTGCGCACGCGATCCGGGTCTGCGTTTTCCTTGTCCATCTTGTTCACGGCAACAATCATCGGCACGCCGGCCGCTTTTGAATGCAGTACCGCTTCTTCGGTTTGCGGCATCACGCCATCATCGGCGGCAACGACCAGAATCACGATGTCGGTACTTTTTGCACCGCGGGCACGCATTGCGGTAAACGCCGCGTGTCCGGGCGTATCCAGAAAAGTAATCCGGCCATGGTCGGTATCCACCTGATACGCACCGATGTGCTGCGTAATTCCACCGGCCTCACCACTGGCTACCCGCGAACTCCGGATATAGTCGAGCAGCGACGTTTTACCATGATCGACGTGACCCATCACGGTCACCACCGGCGGCCGTGTCTCCAAGGTACCCTCACGCTGGGAAATCTCAACTTCCAAAGCCTCTTCTATCGCTGCTTCAGAAACGGTCTTGGCAACGTGCCCCATCTCTTCGACAACCAACTGCGCAGTTTCCTGATCCAGCGGCTGGTTGATGGTGGCCATCACACCTAGCTTCATCAGCTCTTTGATGACTTCACCGGCCTTAACCATCATCTTCTGCGCGAGATCACCGACGGTGATAATCTCCGGCAGCTCGATCTCGCGAACGATTTTTTCGGTCGGCGTCTGGAAGACATGACGCTGCACATCGTCCGGCAACTTCAGTGTCGACTTGCGCTTACGACGCGGCCCCAAGTGCAGCCCTTCATTGCCCTTATCACGCCTGTCATTGCGGTGACGACCACCTTTATCACCGCGCTTGCGACGCGAGTCACTGTCATCACGCGACGGTTCGGCTGAAACGCGGCCTTTACGCTTAACACCGGGCTTTTCAGAATCCGGCGCCGGCGCTGCTGCGAGCGCGGCCAGACGCGCCTTCTCGGCGGCTGCGGCTTCTTCCTCGGCTTTTTTGTTGGCCAACACACGGGCGCGGCGCTCACGTTCGAGCTCCTCGGCCTCCTGACGCCGGCGCTGAGCGCGCTGACGCAGAACTTCGGGGTCCAGGCCAGCCAGCGAATCACCTTCCAGCGACGGCTTGTCTTCTTCCGGCGCGGCAACTGCGGCCTCTGCTTCCGGCTCGGGTGCCGCTACCGGCTCAACAACCTCAGGCACTTCTGCAACCTCAGGTGCCGGTGCCTCAGCAGCAACAGCCTCCGGTGCTTCCGGTGCGACGACCGGCTCTTCTGCCGGCGCCTCCGCAAGCAATTCTTCAGCCGGTTTTTTAACGTAGGTCCGCTTTTTGCGAATCTCTACGTTGACCGTTTTCTTACCGGGGCCACTGCCGGTTTTTAAGGTACTCAGCGTCTTGCGCTTGAGCGTAATCTTTTTCGGCGCCGATGCAGAATCGCCGTGGCTGTTCTTTAAGAACGCCAGCAAGGCCTGCTTGTCGTCATCGGACACCGGTTGGTCAGCTTTTGAATGAGACAGTCCTGCCTCTTTCATCTGCTTGAGCAAACGATCTACCGGTGCACCTACCGTTTCTGCTAACTGGCTTACAGTCACTTCAGCCATAGTTTTCTCCCTAACCTCTTATTCCGGCTTCTCAGCCCTGCTCCGCCGCATCGTCGGCATCCGCGAACCAAGGAGCGCGGGCAGTCATAATCAACTCACCGGCGCGCTCTTCCGTCATATCTTCAATTTCCATCAGGTCGTCCACGCCCTGTTCGGCGAGATCTTCCATTGTCACAATACCCTTGCTGGCGAGCACGAAAGCCAAATGCTTATCCATGCCTTCCATCGTCAGCAGGTCTTCAGCCGGCTCGGTTGCGCCGAGCTTCTCTTCGCTGGCAATTGCCAGCGTCAACAACGCATCTTTGGCCCGGGCCCGTAATTCTTCTGCGATTTCCTCGTGGAAACCTTCGATCGCAACCATCTCTTCCAGCGGCACATAAGCGACTTCTTCGAGCGTGGTAAAGCCTTCTTCTACTAATACCTCGGCGACGTCCTGCTCAACATCCAGCGCCGACATAAACTTCTCGATGATTTCACCCGACTCGGCCTCATGCTTGGTGGCCATGTCTTCGTTGCTCATCACATTGATGGTCCAGCCGGTCAGCTCGCTGGCCAGACGCACGTTCTGACCACCGCGGCCAATGGCCTGCGCCAGATTCTCTTCGTCCACACCGATATCCATCGTGTTGGTGTCTTCATCGACAACCACCGACTCGACTTCCGCCGGCGCCATTGCGTTAATCACTAACTGAGCGGGGTTGTCGTCCCAGAGCACGATATCCACCCGCTCATTGGCGAGCTCACCGGATACCGCCTGCACGCGCGATCCGCGCATACCGACACAGGCGCCGACCGGGTCGATCCGGCCGTCATTGGTTTTCACCGCAATCTTGGCGCGCGATCCCGGGTCCCGGGCGGCGGCCCGGATTTCAATAACCTGCTCGGAAATTTCCGGCACTTCAATTTTGAAAAGCTCGATCAGCATCGCCGGGCAGGCACGGCTGAGAATCAGCTGCGGGCCACGGGCTTCCGGATCGATATTAATCAGGATGGCGCGGACCCGGTCATTGATACGAAAAACTTCACGCCCGACCAACTCTTCGCGGGGCATTGACGCCTCGGCGTTGTTACCCAGATCGACAATAATCTGTTCCCGGGTCACTTTTTTGACGGTACCGTTAACCAACTCGCCGATACGATCCTTATAGTCTTCGACCATCTGCGCGCGCTCGGCTTCGCGGACTTTCTGCACGATGACCTGCTTGGCGGTTTGCGCCGCGATACGGCCGAAATCCACGTTTTCAATCTGCACTTCATAGACGTCGCCGACTTTCAAATCCGGGCTCACTTCGGCGGCTTCTTCAGTCGTGAACTGAGTGCCCAGCAGCGCCATCTCGTCATCGGGCACCACCAGCCACTGGCGGAAAGTTTCGTAATCGCCGGTCTGGCGGTCGATTACCACGCGGATATCCGACTCTTCGTCGTAGCGCTTTTTGGTCGCCATCGCCAGAGCCTGCTCGATAGCCTCAAAAATAATGCTCTCGGGGACGCCCTTTTCCAGAGAAACCGCCTCAGCAACCATTAAGATTTCTTTGCTCATTCCGTCTTCTACTCCAACTCTATTTACTTGGCGGCAACCGGATTACTCGAATTCCGGCACCACATTTCCGCGATCAATCTGTTCCCAGGGCAGAATAAAAACCTCCTCCCCCAGCGCTACTGAAACCTCGTCATCGGCAACTTCAACCAGCCGCCCTTCAAACTTACGTCGCCCCTCAAAGGGGTACTTCAAGCGCACACGCACAAGGGCCCCGAGGAACTCTTCGTACTGCGCCTGCGTATACAGCGGCCGGTCCATGCCCGGCGAGCTGACTTCCAGCCGGTAATTACCGCTGATCGGGTCTTCCACATCTAAAACGCCGGAAATCTGATGGCTGACACGGGCACAGTCATCGACATCAATGCCTGATTCCCGCTCGATGAACACCCGTACCTGCGCATGCTTGCCCGAGGAATTAAATTCCACGCCCCACAGATCGAAGCCCATGGCCTCTACCGTAGGTTCCAGCAACGCCTGTAAACGCGCGTCCCGCCCCGCCATTTATTCTCCGCCAACAATTCTTTCAGCCACAAAAAAAGGGCCCTAGGCCCATCCAAAAAATCACTTTGGAGCAGTGCGGCTAATCCGGCAAAAACCTATCTGCCGGAAATGAAAAAGCCCCATACGGGGCTCATCTCATCAGAGGGCAGCGGACGAATCTCACTACTACTCTGTACCACAGCAGCCTCACAAATCAGCCGTGAGCCCTGTACACTGCGGGCCGGATTATAGGCGCGGCGCCCGATGCGGTCAAGGCGTGCGCTGCACTCCCGGGGCAGTATAAAACGGCCGCATACAGCAATAATCACGGTTAAAGAGCCCAATGCCATGGCCAAAGCGATAATCCGGCTTGGCGCCAGCTGCCAGCCGACTTTTTCACCCCGCTGACCATTACCGCCGGCCGCCTGGATTCCCTATAATCCCGCGCCCGGCAACCAACCCGATCTATGCCGGACAACCGGAGCCCCTTCTATTATGTCTGTGTTTGATAACGTCACCGTCGAAAAAGCCGCCAATATCTACTTTGACGGAAAAGTCACCAGCCGCAGCGTTCACTTTGCTGACGGCAGTCGCAAAACCCTCGGCATCATGCTGCCCGGCGAATATGAATTCGGCACCGCACAAAAAGAACTAATGGCGATTACGGCAGGAGGACTAAAAGTGCGCTTGCCGGATGCCGACTGGCGCACCGTCCGCGGCGGTGAGCGCTTTGAAGTGCCGGCAAACGCCAAATTCCAGCTCGAGGTCACTGACGTAACCGATTACTGCTGCAGCTATCTGGATTGAGCCCACATGCCAGACAGTGACTACGGAAGCTGGTAAATCAGCCGCATAAGCCGCTCAAACAAGCCGGCAGGCAACAGCCGTTTCAGCACCATGCCGAGCCGCTGATCGAACCTGCCCACAAAATAGCGGACGCGGAGCTGCTTAGCGTCAATCAGGCGCAGGACGAGTCCGGCGACAATTTCCGGTGCGGCGCCGTTCTGCTCGTCCTGCTCATAAATGCCCACCGTTTTTTCAAGCTGCGCGGCGTGAACAGTACTGCGCGCGCCTGCCGCAAACACGCGCGATGCGGTGAAGTCGGTTTTAAAATCACCCGGGCAAACCATCGTGGCGTCAATACCCGAGCCCCGCAGCTCCAGGCGCAGCGCCTCG
>JBFJYC010000249.1:0-4769 GCA_041622815.1 Spongiibacteraceae bacterium
GCGGCCCGGGTGGCGGCTACCAATTGAGCCTAGCGCCGGAGCAAACCTTTGTCACCGACATCATCGATGCGGTCGATGAAAGCGTCGACGCGACAAATTGCGGCGGCGGCAGTACCTGTCAGGACGGTAAAATCTGCCTGACCCATCATTTATGGTCGGATTTGAACCGCGAGATTCATAATTTTCTGAGTCATATCAGCCTAGCGGACCTCGTTGCACGTGAAGATGTGCGCGCTGTTTCACGCCGGCAGGCAGTGCCGGACGTATCGAACAGCGATCCCGTAGCCGTCCGGATAACATAGATAATATTATTTAAATACAGAGCCTTATAAAGGTTTATAAATGTATTTACTTAATTATTTGCCGCGCCCCCTCAGTGCGATTCTCGCACTCCTGCTGAGCTGCGGCTGCGCCCCGGGTCTGCGACTGCCCGCCACACCCGTGGCACCCGAAACACTGCTGAGTTATGCGCCGCTGCTCTCACCGACGGCCGCCGCGAAAGCGACCGCTGACTGGCTCGAGCCGGACGCGGAAATGCGGCAAATAACCGCCG
This sequence comes from Spongiibacteraceae bacterium, assembly GCA_041622815.1. Lineage (GTDB taxonomy): Bacteria > Pseudomonadota > Gammaproteobacteria > Pseudomonadales > Spongiibacteraceae > JBFJYC01. Next base: position 554 of record JBFJYC010000249.1, read on the forward strand.
GCAAGCAGGGCAACCACCTCTCAATTCAGGATTTCCGGAATTTATTATTCCGCTTGCACGATCCGTCACTGGGGCCGATGCGCTACCGGCCGGATGCCACCCTTACCGCCAGCGAAGCCTATCAGCAACGCCGCGCCAATTGCCTGTCTTACTCCGCGATGGTGGTCAGTCTGGCCCGGGATATCGGTCTGAAAGCCCACTTTCAGCGCGTGTATCTCGCACCGCAGTGGAGTCTGCGCGGCAATACCAGCATTGCCGGCCTGCATATTAATGCCAAGGTTACCGATCGTTACGGGCGCACTATGCTGGTGGATTGGGGCTGGCAGGCAACGGGCGAAACACTGCGGGTCCGGCGCATATCCGATACCGAAGCACGCGCTGAGTTTCACAACAATATCGGTACCGCCACCCTGCTCGACAACGCACTGATTGAAAGTTACGCGGACTTGCGCGAGGCGCTGATATTGGCACCGGAGACCAGCCATATCTGGGTCAATCTGGGCGCCCTGCTGCGACGCACGGGTGATCTGGCCGCCGCCGAATCGGCCTGGCTCGAGGCGCTGCGTCTGGATCCGGGCAATGTTTATGCAATGAGCGGTCTGCTGCGGCTATATCGCAGCCAGAATCGCGTCACTTTAGCCGCGCAATTACAGGACGAATTGCATAGTTTTCACACCAACAACCCCTACTACCATTACCTGCTCGCCAAAGATGCACTCAACCGGGGGGATCGTGACGCCGCCTATGCCGCCATTCGCGATGCGCAGTCGCTGAAAGACGACCCCCTGTTCGATGAATTTGTCGCGCGTATAGCGGACAACGTGGAATCCACCGAAGAAGTTATCTCCAATGCGTTGTAGTACCGCGCAAGCGATAGTGTAGTTGACCGGTTTCGGCAGCAGATTCCGGCGCTAACGGGCATGAAGCGCCGCTATACTGCTTGGCTTTCGCCAGCTTCAGGACACCCGTCAGATGACCGACCCCATGCTTCCCGCCGAAAAACCTGTAACAGAGTCTGACGCCGAAATCGCCGCGGCACTGGAAAGTGCATCGATACCCGCGCTGCTGCTGTCAATGATTCATATGTCCGGTGACACTGCCATTCTGGATGGTGATATCAAACCAAACATGGCGGTACTGGGTGAGATCCAGGGGTTTTTAACGCCGGAACAACAAGCTGAAGTCCGCGCGCAGGCGCTGCCGATCATCGCCGCATACCGCGACCGTGGCTGCACCCTGCCGCCGGCGCCGGACCGGGAAACCCTGCACCGCATGATGGCGTTTATCGTCGGCGACGAAGTGCCCCCCGAATATATCGATTTCACCATCGAGGAAACCAATCTCTACGGCGACGACCGCCGCGCTTTCCGCTGGGACAAAGATGTACCCGGGGCGCGCAAGCAGGCGTTCAAAACACTGGTCGTCGGCGCGGGACAGTCCGGCGTGCTTGCCGGCATCCGCCTCAACGAAGCGGGATTGCCTTTTGATATCGTCGAAAAGAACAGCGGTATCGGCGGTACCTGGTGGGAAAACAGTTACCCCGGCGCGCGGGTCGACGTCGACAGCCATTTCTACTCTTACTCCTTTGAGCCCAACAACGACTGGCCGGAACATTATTCACAGCAGGCGGAGCTGGCGGCCTATTTTGACCGCTGCGCACAGAAATACGGTGTTAAAGACCATATCGAGTTTGAAACCGAAATGGTGTCCGCTAGATTTGATGAAACCGCCGGGCTCTGGGATGTAACGCTCCGCAAGTCCGATGGCAGCAGCGAAAGCCGCCGCTACAACGCCATTATCAGCGGCGTCGGCCAGCTCAACCGGCCGAAAATGCCGGATATCAAAGGCGCCGACACCTTCACCGGCCCGGCATTTCATTCCTCTCATTGGGACCACAGTATCGACCTCAAGGGCAAAACCGTGGCTGTCATCGGTACCGGCGCCAGCGCCTTCCAGTTGGTACCCGAAATTGCAAAAACCGCCGGCCACGTCACCGTGTATCAGCGCTCGCCTAACTGGTGCTTTCCCAACGAGCGCTACCACGACGCGGTCAGCGACGGCAAAATCTGGCTGCTCAAACACCTGCCCTTCTACGCCCGCTGGTACCGCTTTTTGCACTTCTGGATGATGTCGGACAAGACGCTGCCGATTCTGTTTGTCGATCCCGAGTGGCCGGACAAGAGCCGCTCGATCAACGAAATGAACGAAATCACCCGCGTGATGTTTACCGACTATATGGAAGCGCAGTGCGGCGAGGATGAGCAATTGCGCCGGCAGGTAATTCCGACCTATCCACCGCTGGGCAAACGCACATTGCAGGATAACGGCAGCTGGATCAACGCCCTCAAACGCGACAACGTCACGCTGGTGACCGAGGCGGTCACGGAACTCACCGAAAGCAGCGTTATCGACGCCACCGGCAGCGCCCGCGAAGCCGATATTGTGATTTACGCCACCGGCTTTCACGCCTCGCGCTTTCTGTGGCCGATGGATATCCGCGGCCGGGACAATGTGTCGCTCGAAGACTGGTGGGGTGACGACCCGCAAACCCATCTCGGCATCACCACGCCGAAATTCCCGAATCTATTCTGCATGTATGGTCCCGGCAACAATCTCGGCCACGGTGGCAGCCTGATTTTTTACTCCGAATGCCAGATCCGCTTAATCATGGATTGCATCAAACAGGTCATTGAACAGGACGCTGCAACCATCGAGTGTACTGAAGCCGCGGCGAAGGCCTATCACAAGCAATATTCGGACATCATCAAGACCACCGTCTGGGCCCAGGAGGGCGTCGATAACTGGTACAAAAACGCCGCCGGTAAAGTTACCACCACCTCACCGTGGCGGCTGGTCGATTTCTGGGACTGGACCCGAAATCCGGACCCTGAGAATTTCATAATCCGCTAGCCCTGATGGTATGATGCGCGCCCCGTCTGCGTGCCTGAGAGCCAGTATTTAAGCTGGCTCCGGGGCCAATATATTCGAAAGTCGGGTTTAAATTCATTTAGGAGTTTTCATGCGGTTATTCGGCACTTGCACCCTGCCACTCGTTGCTCTGTTACTGGCTTTGTCCCCGACGGGCGTATGGGCCGGCACAACGACCACTAGCACCTACGTCGTGAATACGACGGAAGATGTCGTTGACCCCGACGATACACTTGAGGGCTCCCTGACGCCGAAAGTAAGCCTGCGCGAAGCCATCCGCAGCGCAAACACCAACGCTGGCGTCGATACTATCGAATTTGATGCCGCCGTGTTTGACACAACTGCTGTGAGCGGTGACAGCGCGACCGGCCGCCAGACCATCACCCTTACCGGCGGTGAACTGGACCTGATCAGCGATAGCGTCACTATTACCGGGCCGGCAGTCAACGGCGTCGTCATCGATGCCAATGACCTCAGCCGGATTTTTACGATAGGCAGCAGCGCGACCGTCACCATGCAGGATTTGCTGCTGATCAACGGAAATGGCCAGGGCTCTGTGGATTCCGGAAACGGCGGCGCTATCTATAACCAGGGCACACTCGTGCTTTTGCAATCGACCGTCGCAGGTAACAGCGCGAGTAACAATATCGAGGGGGCCGGCTTTGGCGGCGGTGGCATTTTCAACACGGGCTCACTAAGGCTTGGCGATAGTGCGGATAGCACAATGGCTTCCAACGTGACCAATAACAATGCCGATGGTACTTTCGGTTCCGGTGGCGGCATTCTCAATCACGGCGGCGTGGTCGAGATGTATAACGGCAGCTTGTCGGGTAACAGAGCCGCGCGCGCCGGTGGCGGACTTGAGCACACCGGCGGCGGCACAGTTTCCCTGACCGGTGTCGCAATGGACTCAAACCAGGCCAACGGATTCTCCGGCGGCAGCCCCGCCAATCCCGGTAACGGTGGCGGCATCCATTCCGGTGGCGCGGGTCAAATTATATTGGCCAATTCATCCGCGGTTTCAAATTCGGCAGCCAATGAAGGTGGCGCTATTTGGGCGGCTGCAAGCAGCGGTGCGACGATGCAAGTGCAAGCGAGCACACTGTCCGCAAACTCCGCAGCAGCCGGCGGCGGAATTTTCTTCGACAAAGGCGGTGACACCGCAACCTCCTGCCCGGGACAGCTTGTTGTTGAACATGCCACTCTGGCAAATAATTCCGCGACCACTGCCGATAGCGGTGGCGGCATCTTTACTGAACTATTTTGCGTGCCGGATATTGACAACAGC
>JBFJYC010000250.1:0-4721 GCA_041622815.1 Spongiibacteraceae bacterium
GCGCGACTTTTCCAGTCATAGCGCGCCGGTTGCGCGCGCGAATGTGAACCAAATGGCAGAACTTGAACACGTTTTTGTCAGCAAGGCTCCCGCTTTGTAGAATGCCGCAGCATTTCCGGTGCTGCAGTAGATTGCGCCGTTTTTAATAAGCCCGATAAACGGAGCAATAAATGGCTATCGATCTGCCGCCGGTCATTCCGCCGCAACAATCTTCCGCTGCGCGCATTGCCGAATATATACCGGCCGGGTCGCCGGTCATCGAAACCTGGGTCAAGGGACAGGCGGTGCAGATTTCCGGCAACCGCTATCTGGATGCCGCAGAGATCAACGAGATTTTTGCGCTGGCTGACACCCCGTCTAATGCCATCCGGGCACTTAACCGCGCCTACTACAACGCCGGCCATCTGCTGGTAACCCTTTACTACGCGCTCGGCGACGGCAAATTATTTGTTCACGTTATCAACGGTAAACTCAGCGCGCTGCAGGGGCCGGAAACTATCACCCAATATTTCAGCGGCCTGGTGGAAGATGACGACCTCACCATCCCCGAGTTCGACCGGCGCCGGGTGCTGGCGGACCTGCGCGCCAAACGCGCCGGAATCGACTATAAGATCACCTATAAGCTCAAGGGCGACCCTCAGGCCTACAGCATGGTATTTACGCCCCAGGCCGCCGCCAATTACGACAATACCGACGTCGATTTTCAGGTCGGCAATCAGGGTAACCGCTTTGTCGGCCGTTACTTCGGCAGCGCCGGCTGGACCGAGCGCTTTCAAAACGGGGTGGAGCTCAGATTGGGCGTCGACAAAGCGCTGCCGGATCTCGGCGAGGCCAGCGGCGGCAAAGAATATGATGGCGTGCAGTTTAAACTCGATTTTCCGTCAGCCGGCGGCCTCTACGGGATAGAAGCGAACCGGGTGACCTACGAACGGACCCTGTTTTTGTCTGAACCGCTGCTCATTCCACAGGACGATCTGGTTGTCGCCCAAACGCCGCCACTGCCGCCGCTGACATTTCCGCAGGACCCGATAGAGGTCAACTCGGTTGATCTGGAATCCCAGACCAGCGACGTTTCGCTCACCGGCGAGCAGGTTATTCTGAGTAGTACCCGGCATCGACTGAGCACTGTCGAGCGCCTTGAGCACGTCAATTCATCGATTGATACCATCGGTTATGGCAATTTACTGGACGAGGTCTACACCTCGCTGGAGCTGGGACTTAAGTACTCGCGAAAAATTGAAATGTTCGGAAAAAACGGGCGCGTGTCTGCGCAGGGCTTTGTTAAGGGCGGCCTGTCCACGGATGACGGAACCTTTAATACTGATGAGCGGGATGATGTGGTCAGTATCGGCAAGCGCAGCGCCGAGTATCTTCTGGTCCGGCCGAAGTTGGCGCTGCGGCTGGATTTCACCGATTGGCTGAATGGCCAGATCGATGTCATCGGCCAGTGGTCTGACGGCAAGCAGGTGCCGCAGAAGCAGCAGTTTGTTTTAGGCGGCATGAGTACCTTAAGCGCATGGCTGCCCGGTATTCTGGTCGGCGATACCGGTGCATTCACCCGGCTGAAGCTGGAAACCAGGGCATTTGAGTGGCTCGGTGGCAAACACACCGTCAGTCTGTTCGTGGAGATGGCGCAGGTCAGCAATGAAGATGTCGGCGGTGCAGCGGCCGACAGCAGGGAATTATCAGACGGCGGCTTGCGCTATACCGGTAAGTGGCCCTGGGATATTGAGATGACTTTTGTCGCCGCCGGCGAGCTCGATAGCGATAATGTTTCGAAGGAATTATTGAGTGCGGCGAGCGCCGATTTTTTCTGGCGTTTAAAGAAAACCTTCTAATCGCGTGCAGCGGGTATCTGCAGGCTGGCGCGGGCCCCGCCCAGCGCGCTGGTTGAGTAGACCAGTTCGCCATCGCAGGCGTTGATAATATCTTTGACGATAGAAAGCCCGAGACCATGCCCGGGGCCGTACTCGTCGCCGCGCCGGCCGCGCTCGGTTAATTGCTCGACCTCGGCGGCTTCCATGCCCGGCCCATCGTCGTCGATGTGAATACAAATAAAGTCCGCTTCGACACCGGCTGAGATTTCGACACGGGACGCGGCGGCTTTGTAAGCGTTCTCCAGTAAATTCCCCAGCATTTCCAGCAGGTCGCCCTCGTCGACGGGCACCGCGAAGTCCGGCCGGCACAAATTCTTCGCATCGATGCCACGCTCGGCATGGACCTTGTTCAGAGTATCCAGCAGGCGCTGAACAGGTGGGTGCAGGGGGGTTCGCTTGCCGACATTCTGGCGCCCGGCGCTGGCCGGTCGCTGCAACTGGTAGGCAATAATTTCATCCATGCGCTGCAGCTGTTGATTGGCCTGTTCATTGTCTCCGGGGAGGGCGCCACGCAGGACGGTGAGCGGCGTTTTTAAGCTGTGCGCAAGATCGGCCAGGGTATTGCGGTAGCGTTCGCGCTGCTGCCGCTCACGGCCGATAAAGCGGTTGAGTATCTGCGTGACCCTCGAGAGCTCGCTCGGGTATTGCTGCTGCAACTCATCGTGACGGCCCTCTTCAAGATGCTGCAGGTCCAGCGCGAGCACGCGCAGCGGCTTCAGGCCCCAGCGCAGAATAAACACCTGCAAGCCGAAAAACAGAATCGCGACTGTGCCGAGTGAAAACAGCAGACCGCGCCTGAAACTAAAGCTGGCCTTGCGCAATTGCGACGTCGAAGAAAACATCTGGATCAGCATCGGTGTTTCGGCGCCGCTCTCATCCTCCCAGATAATGCGGTAGCGATAGCGGAACAACGATAGTTCGCCGTAATCCACCTCGTCAAAGTATTCCTGACCGGGTGTCAGTTCGAGCATAGTCTGCGCCAGCGTCGGCGGTAATTTCACCGAGCTGGCTGAGACCGATTCCCACAGCGTATTGCCGTTGAGGTCGACGACATTGGCGTAGAGGCCGGAACGCACCTGCCAGAAGCGCGGCTCCTTGAGGCGTTCACTGGGTGTCGGCCAGCCGCTTTCAAAATCGAGTGCGCCGAGTAGCCCGTACATTTGTACCTGCAGCCGCGCCCTCTCAGAGGTGAGCAGGCTCTCACCATGGGATTGATCGATGGCGTAACCGGTAATAAACAGAAACAGCGGCAGTGACAGGGCGGTCGCCAGTAGCAGGCGCCGCGAAATCGATCCGTTATCGGCTTTCGCGGGACCGCTATCGCTCATGTCAGGCGGTTTTCAGGTCGAAGCGATAACCGCGGCCACGGACGGTGGCGATTGGTTTAATACTGCCATCGGGGTCGAGCTTCTTGCGCAGGCGCGCGATAAAGACCTCGATCACATTGCTGTCGCGGTCGAAATCCTGATCGTACAGATGCTCGGTGAGTTCGATTTTCGAGACCACCTCGCCGCTGCGCATTGCGAGATATTCAAGCGCGTTGTACTCAAAGGTTGTCAGGTCGAGCGGGCCGTCTGTCAGGACAACGTTTTTGGCTTTGGTGTCGAGCTTGAACGCACCGAAGTTTAGCAGCGGCGAAGCGTGGCCCGCTGAACGACGAATCAGCGCGTTGGCACGGGCGAGTAGTTCTTCATTCTGGAAAGGTTTGACTACGTAGTCGTCGGCGCCGGTCTCCAGCCCCTCGACTTTATCCTGCCAGCGGGTGCGGGCGGTGAGAATCAGTACCGGAAAATTTCGGCCGTTATCGCGCCACTGCTTGATCACGGTCATGCCGTCGATTTCGGGAATACCCAGATCGACCACCGCCAGATCATAGCTGAACTCGTCACCAAGATAGGCGGCTTCACGGCCGTCGCCGCAGCGATCTACCGCGAAGCCCTCAGCGGCAAATAATTTCACTAACTGTTCCTGCAGCGCAGGTTCGTCTTCAACAATAAGAATTCGCATCTGGTTTCGCCGGTGGATTAGGGAATGATGACAGTTTTCAGGCGGCCGTTAGGCTGGAGTAATTTTACGCGGTGAATCGTCCCGTTCGGCCCCTGAATCGGCTTGGCGCCGACCGCCCGGCCACCGTAACGCTCCTCCGCCTGACGGATGGCGGCCTCGGTTGTCAGGCCGGTGTTTTCTAGTTGTCCGGGAGCCAGTGCCGGCCGCTGCAGGCGCGGTAGAGCCGTTCGGTCAAGCTGAGCGATGACACCGCCAAACGGCAGCGCGGCAGCGGGCGTTACGGCCAGCGTTAGCAGCGCAATGGTGGTTGTCGCACACATTGAGTGGAGTTTGTCTTTCATAGCCGATGCGATCATAACGGTCCCGGTATTTATAAGTCACGCCATATGTAGCAATCTGCTGCGCCATGGCGTCGGGCGCAATGGTGGTTTGCCCCAAATAGTAGTCCGGCGACACTGAACTGAAGCTGAATTCCGGTGCGGCTTGTTGCGATGTACCCGGATGGGCTATAACGCGGGCTCGTTCAGAATGAGGAAGCAAGCATGAAATTGTATACCTTCGATATCGCCCCCAATCCGCGCCGTATCGCCTTGCTGATGAAGGTCAAGGGAATCGACATCGAAACCGAGCAGATCCCGCTGGATGGCACCCAGTTCGGCGCTGAGTACACGGCCATCAATCCGCGCAGCACGGTACCCGCGTTGCTGCTGGATGATGGGACCGTGCTCACAGAGGTCATCGGGCAGGCTGTTTATCTGGACGCGCTATATCCGGAGCCGCCACTGTTTGGCAGCAACGACTTGGAGCGCGCTCAGGTGATCAGCTGGTGTCATCGCA
>JBFJYC010000251.1:0-4707 GCA_041622815.1 Spongiibacteraceae bacterium
ACGCGTTTGCGGTTTCGGGTTCCGGGTCGAAGGTAATCCACATTTCTTTGGTGCTGTTGAGAAAGATGGAGCGCAGCCGGTTCGGCTCGCCGTCAATTTTCGGGTTGCGGATACGGGAAATAATCTCTTCGAACATCACCTGTAGTTCAAGCCGCGCCAGATGCGAGCCGAGACAGAAATGCTCGCCGATGCCGAAGGTGCGGTGCTCTTTGGCATCTTTGCGGTGAATATCGAATACCTGCGGGTTGCTGACATAGTCCTCGTCACGGTTGACCGACGGGTAGTAAAGCATCACCTTGTCGCCTTTTTTAATCAGCTTGTCTTCTACTTTGACGTCTTCCATCGCGGTGCGGGCAAATACCATCACCGCCGGCTCGTGGCGCAGAATTTCTTCGACCGCGTTCGGAATCAGGCCCGGATCATCGACCAGTTCCTGTAACTGATCGGGGTGCTCTATCAGTAGGCGCATGCCGTTGGCGGTCACCGTGCGGGTGGTTTCATTGCCAGCGACCAGCAAAATCAGAAAGAAGGCCGCGAATTCTTCATCGGTCAGATGTTCACCGTCGACGGTGCCGTCAATCAGCATGCTGACCAGATCGTCCTTCGGGGCGGCACGGTGCGCTTCGAGAATCTGATAGCCGTACATATACATGGTGGCGGCCGCTGCCTGACCGTCTTCTTCCGAGGTGGATAGTTCAGGGTCGTCAGCGCCGATCATGATGTTGGTGGTTTCAAAAATCATGTGCCGCTCTTCCTGCGGCACTCCCATCAATTCGCAAATCACCTGCAGCGGCAGCTCTGCGGCGAGCTCGGATACAAACTCACAGCGGCCTTTATGCGCGACTTTATCGACGATGGCCTTGGCCATCTGGCGGATATTGGCCAGCTTCGCCTCGACCACGCGGGGCACGAAAGCCTTGTTGATGATGCGGCGGAATTTGAGGTGCACCGGCGGGTCGAGATTGATCAGAATCTCTTTTTGCAAGGCGACCTGTTCGTCGCTCAGCACCTGCGGCAAACAGGTGCGCTCGGCAGAAGAAAAGATCAGCGGGTTCTTTGAGACATAGTCCAGCGTGTCGCGCTTGGTAACAACCCAGTGGCCGACGCCGGTGTTGGGGTCATCCTGCCAGTACAGCGGTTCTTCGTGGCGCTGTTTGGTAAACCAGTCGTGGGGAACGCCGTCGTTAAACGTTTCGGGGTCGGTCAGGTTCAGATGCGGGCAACTCATTTTATAATCCTCATTGTTAAGTGTTACCACTCACCGGTATTGGCCATGCTCGCCCAGGGTTCCTGAGCAGGCAGTGGCTTACCGCGTTGCAGTAGTTCTACGGAAATATTGTCGGGCGAGCGGACAAAGGCCATATAGCCGTCGCGCGGCGGCCGGTTGATGGTGACGCCGTTATCCAGCAGCCGCTGGCAGGTGTCGTAAATATTGTCGACGGCGAAGGCGAGGTGGCCGAAGTTGCGGCCGCCATCGTAATCCTCGGTGTCCCAGTTGTAGGTCAGTTCAATAGTCGGGCGTTTGTGTTCTTTGGCCTGTTCGGCGTCATCGGGCGCCGCCAGAAAAACCAGCGTAAAGCGGCCGGCGTCGTTGCCATAGCGGCTGATTTCAACCAGCCCCAGTTTCGTGCACCAGAAATCCAGTGCGGCATCGAGGTCGCGGACGCGGATCATGCTGTGGAGGTATTGCATCGGTATTAGGGCTCCCGCACCGGATATTGTTCGGGGCCGCTCATCTCCGGCGCGCCGTCGTTGAGTATTGCCTGCATACGCTTCTCAACCTGCACCTTGGTGCCGGTCGGGTGGGTCAGAATATAGAAGCGACCTGCGCGCATGGCGTCGAAGACATTGCCGGCCACCTGATCGGCGCTGATGCCGGCGGCCAGAAATTCATGGGTCATCTGCTCGATAATTTCGAGTTCGGCGCGTTTGTCTTCGCTTAAGTCGGAATCGCTCTGACCGGGGCGCAGGCGTTCGGATTTGTAAATTTCGGTATCGACAACCGAGGGGCACAGTACCGATACGCCGACATGGCTATGCCCGGCATTGCGCAAATCCCCATAGAGCAGTTCCGTCAGTGCCACTACGCCGTGCTTGGCGACGGTGTAGCTGCCATTACCCGGCGCCGACATCAGCCCGGCTACCGATGCGGTGTTCACAATGCAGGCTTCCGGCCGCTCGATCAGCAGCGGGGTAAACACGCGCACGCCGGATATCACGCCGCGCAGATTGACGCCCAGCATCCAGTCCCAGTCCGCCTCGCTTTGTTCCCAGATAACGCCGCCACCGCCGATGCCGGCGTTGTTGATGACAATATCGACCACGCCGAAGTGCGCAACAGTTCCTGCGGCGAGGGCTTCCACCGCTGCCGGATTGCTGACATCGGTCGGTATGCAGTGCACACGAGCGCCGCCGTTGAGTTCGGCGGCAGCGGATTGGAGTTTGTCCGGTGATACATCAGCGATCACCACCTTCATGTTTTCGGCCAGTGCACGGCGTGCAAGCGCCAGCCCGATGCCGGAGGCGCCGCCGGTAATCACGATGACTTTATCGGTGAAATTTTTCATGATCGGTGTTTGTGCGTTTTGGTTAGTTATTCCGGATCTGCCAGTCGCAGCAATTGTTTGCCGATATTTTTACCGTCAAACAGACGGTTAAGGGTGGCGGGAATATTCTCAAAACCTTCCTGAATATCTTCGCGGGAGTGAATTTTGCCGCTCATCACCCACTCACCGATCTCGGCCTGCGCTTCGTCGATGCGATCGAGGTAATCGAGCAGCACAAACCCCTGCATGCGAATGCGGCGCTTAATCATGATGAACATATTGCGCGGGCCGGGCCGCGGCTCGGCGTCATTGTAGCTGGCGATGGAACCGCACAGCACGATGCGGCCGAAGTCAGCCATATTCCATAGGCCGGCTTCGAGGGTGTCGGCGCCGACGTTGTCAAAAAAGATATCGACGCCGTCGGGTGCGAGTTCCCCTATGCGCTTGGTAAGGTCTTCAGTGCGGTAGTTGATGGTGGCGTCGACACCACAGGTGTCGGTCAGCCAGCTGCACTTCTCATCGCTGCCGGCAATGCCGATCACCCGGCAGCCCTTGAGTTTTGCGATCTGGCAGACCACCGAACCGGTAGCGCCGGCGGCGCCGGATACCAAAACCGTTTCACCGGCCTTGGGCTGACCGACGTCGAGAAAGCCGAAGTAGGCGGTAATGCCGGTGATGCCGAAGGAGGACAGCGCCATCGCCGGTGGCGTGCCGGCCGGCAGCGCGTTGAGTGTCGCGCAGGTCGCGGCATCGCAGGCGCAATATTCCTGCCAGCTGAGCATGCCCATCACCAGTGTGCCCTTGGGCAGGTCGGTATTGTCAGACTCGATCACCTGCGCGACGGCCGAGGCTCGCATCGGCTCGTTCAGCGGCACCGGCGGCAGATAGCTGGGCACGTCGTCCATCCAGCCGCGCATCGCCGGATCAAAACTCAGATACAGCGTTTTTAAGACCACACCGCCGTTTGGCAGGGCGGGCATCGCCGCGGTCTCCAAGCGGAAGGTGTTGTCGTTAATCGGCCCCTGCGGGCGTTCGTTCAGCAGCCACTGGCGGTTTTTATCGGTCATTGTCAGTCTGGTTAATGGTCGTTAGTTGCGGCGGCAAACACTAGCAGGTTCCCGCGGGCAGTGAAACTGTTGGCAGCCGGTCGCTGCCGCTATTTAATGCAGCCTTCATTAATGGCATCGGAGCAGGTCATTGGCGAGCCCGGATTCACCCGCCGTACTGGTGGTTTACCATTCCCAGTCGGGTCGCAACCAGCGGCTGGCGGCGGCAGTGGCCGCAGGGGCCGCAGCCGAAGACGGCGCGCGGTGTCGTTGTTTGCGCGCGCAGGAGGCGTCGGTCGCAGATTTGCGCTGGTGTAATGGTCTGGTGGTGGTGACGCCGGAAAACCTCGGTTATCTGGCCGGTGGCATGAAAGATTTTTTCGATCGCACCTTTTACCCGGCTCAAGGTATCAATCTGCCTTATATGTTGATCGTCGGTTGCGGTAACGACGGCGCCGGCGCTGTCCGACAGATGGCGCGCATCGCCACCGGCTACCCGCTAAGGCCGGTCAGCGAGCCGCTGATCATTCGTGGTGAACCGACAGCAGCGCAGCTTAATGCAGCAAACGAAGCAGGGCAGGCAATGTCCGCAGGACTCGGTCTCGGTATTTTCTGATGAATTACTGCTTTATGTTTGAGCTGTTAACAGATTTACGTGTATGCTTCTGCTCCTCTAAGTATTAGTCATAAGCGCAACACAGATATAATTTAAGCAATGACCACTGACTCCACGAATTCCCGCAACACGAATAAGCAGTTTTCTCTCAGCCTAGGTAGATTCGGAGGCCCTATGAATCGCCCATTTAGCCCAGTAAAACTTTTTAGTGCGTTGCTAGTCGCTGCCCTCGCGCAGTCGTCAATAGCAGCCGTTCTTGAAGAGGTTGTGGTAACCGCGCAGTTTCGTGCGGAAAGCCTCTCTGACGTACCGGTCTCGGTCAGCGCGATGCAGGGCGACAAGCTCATGGAAGCCGGTATCGATAAGATCGAAGACCTGCAGGCCTACGTCCCCAACCTGACCATGTCAGAAACCGGCATCGGCACCAATATTTACGTGCGCGGTATCGGTTCTGGTATCAACCAGGGTTTTGAACAGTCGGTGGGCATGTATTTTGACG
>JBFJYC010000252.1:0-4684 GCA_041622815.1 Spongiibacteraceae bacterium
ATGCCGCGACTGCTAAGCGAAGACCTGCAACAGGTGATTGATGACAGCCTGCAGCGACTGACGTCGAACGAATTTTCGCTGAGCATCTATTTCAGTCGCAATCTCGCCAAGCGCCACCGCAAACTCAGCCGTGCGCTATTCAATCTGTTCCCGGCACCGCTGTTGCGTGCGACGTTTAAACGCAGCCGCAAACACTGGCAGCTGAAAAATCTGCGCGCCATCGCCCTTGCCGAAGTACCCGACAACCACCGCGCCTTTATGGAAGTCGCAGCAATCGCCTGGTTCGGCCGGCGCCGGCTGCCGGTACGCACCGCAACCGGCAGCGGTTTTGATCTGGCGATTCTGCATGATCCGGCTGAAAAGCATCCGCCTTCCAATCCGGCGGCGCTCAAGCTGATCGAGAAGGCGGCGCGGCAACAGGGCTTCAGCGTGGACTATCTTGAGCGCGATGATTACGGCCGCATTGCAGAATACGATGCGCTGCTGATTCGCGAGACCACCCGCGTCAATCATCACACCTACCGTTTCGCCCGCCGCGCGGCATCCGAGGGTCTGGTGGTGATCGACGACCCGATGTCTATCGTGCGCTGCTCGAACAAGGTTTATCTGGCGGAGGTGCTGGAGCGCAACAAACTGCCGACACCGCCGACACTGATCGTGCATCGCGGCAATACCGCGGATGTGATTCCGACGCTGGGCCTGCCGGTGGTGCTGAAACAGCCGGACAGCGCGTTTTCACAGGGTGTGGTCAAGGTCGACACCGAAGCTGCGCTGCGCCGCGAACTGAAGCGCCTGTTCGGTTTATCGGAACTGGTGGTCGCGCAGGGTTTTGTGCCGACTGAATTCGACTGGCGTATCGGCGTGCTCGACGGCAAAGCGCTGTTTGTCTGCCGTTATTTTATGGCAGAGAACCACTGGCAAATTATCAATCACAGCGTTGCAGGCAGCTCACACGAAGGCGCCTCGGAAACATTGGCGGTAGAAGAGGCACCGCCGGCGCTGATTCGTATGGCAGAACGCGCCTGCAAAGCGTTTGGCAACAGTCTTTACGGCGTAGACATCAAGCAGCAAGGCACAAAGTATTATGTGATTGAAGTAAACGATAACCCGAACATCGATGCCGGCATCGAAGATGCGGCACTCGGCTACGCGCTGTACGAGAGATTAATCAGCGTAGTTCGCAGCCGCGTTGAGCAACAGAAACTGCGGGGCGGCGCCAATGGCCGCTGAACAATGGCACCTGTTTGATGTAACCGGTATCGAGATCGAATTTATGATCGCGCACGACCGCGATCTGGCTGTGGCACCACTGGCCGATCAGCTATTGGCCGCAACCGGCACCTCGATCGGCGGCGATAGCGCCGATGAGTTCAACGCCGGGGCCGTCAGCTGGACCAATGAACTGGCGCTGCATGTGATCGAACTTAAAGGTAGCGGGCCGTTCGCCAGCCTCGATGGCGTGGCAGAACTGTTTCACCGGCAGGTGCAGGACGCCAACGCGTTGCTGGACAGGATGGGCGCGGGCTTGCTGCCCGGCGCCATGCATCCGCTGATGAATCCGGCGACGGAAAGCCGGTTGTGGCCGCACGGCCAGAAAGTGATTTACCAGACCTTTGACCGTATTTTTAACTGCAGCGGCCACGGCTGGAGCAATCTGCAGAGCACCCATATCAATCTGCCTTTCTGCGGCGACGAGGAGTTCGGCCGCCTGCATGCCGCCATCCGCTTATTGCTGCCGTTGTTGCCGGCGCTGGCCGCCAGCTCGCCGGTGATGGACGGCGCGGCTACCGGATTCCGTAACAACCGTCTGCGGGTATACCGCGACAACTGCGCGCGGGTACCGGAGGTCACCGGCGATGTTATCCCCGAAGCATTGTTCTCGATCGATGCCTATCACGGCATGCTGGAAAATCTCGCTGCAGCAATTGCACCGCTGGATCATGACCATGTCCTGGAGGCGGAGTGGCTCAATGCCCGCGGCGCCATCGCCCGTTTTGATCGCAACGCCATCGAAATCCGGGTGCTGGATTGCCAGGAAACGCCGCTGGCGGATATCGCCATGGTGGAGTGGATTGTGTCGGTATTACGGATGCTGGTCGAAGAAACCACCTGCGGCTACGCCGACCAGAAAAACTGGCGCACCGACCAGTTACTGCCGGTCTATGACAGCTGCGTTGAACACGCTGAACGCGCACAGATCCGCGACAAACAATACCTCAGTGCACTCGGCATAACGGGCCACAGCGAAGCCAGCGCCGCCTATTGCTGGCAGCTGCTGGCCGAGCGCGCCGCCGCACGGGGCATGAGCACCGATGCAGGTCGCTGGGCCGAACACGTGCTCCGCCACGGCACGCTCAGCTCACGGATGCTCGCCGGTTTGGGCGCCGCGCCGGACCGCCGCAGTATCGAGCAGCAATCAGCGCAGCTGGTCGACTGTCTCGCTCAGGGCCGGTTCTATGCCGCGACCTGAGGCACTGGTAATCAGCTGTGAACACGCCAGCAATGCGATACCGGCGCGCTGGCAACAGCACTTCACCGACGCTGCGGCACTCGACAGCCACCGGGGCTGGGATCCCGGCGCATTAACATTGGCGCAAAAGTTAAAACGCAGGACGGGCGCACCGCTAGTGGCGGCCGGCACGAGCCGGCTGCTGGTCGATCTGAACCGCTCGCTGCACAATCCCGGTGTATTTTCCGAATGGAGCAAGCCACTGCCAGCCGACGAACGCCGGTTGATTGTCACGCAGATTTATCAGCCGTTCCGGGATGCACTGAACGCTGAGATTGAACAGGCCATCGCAGCCCATGGCCGGGTGCTGCACCTGTCCATCCACAGCTTTACGCCGGCATTGAATGGTATAACCCGCAACTGTGATTTCGCTGTACTCTATGACCCGTCCCGCGGTGCTGAACGCAAGCTGGCGCTGGACTGGCAGGCACGCTGGCGTGCGATGGGGGATGAGTTTCCGATGCGTCGCAACTACCCCTATCGCGGCGTCGCCGACGGCAGCGCAACTGCGCTGCGCAAGCGATTCAGCGAGAGTGAATACCTGGGCTTTGAACTGGAGCTTAACCAAGGCTTGCTGCAGGAGGCGGCAAGGTGGCAGCTACTACAAAAACGGGTTTGCGAGCTGGCCGCTTAGGCGGGCGCACTACCGAGCTTGGCCAGTGCAGCTAAGTAACGCGGTGTGCGCCCGACGTCTTCGTAAATCGGATCACCTTCATCGACACGAATGACTTTGTCACCGGCAATGTAGGGCATCTGCTCTTCGACTTCGTGCAATGCCGTACTAATCAGGCTCGCCAATAATTCCTCTACCGGCAATTGATAGGCCTCGGCAAGGGCCCGCACTTTGATCAGATCACCGCGATCGAGCGAAATTTCAGTGCTCACCAGCTCGGCTACCCGCGCACCTTCTTCTTCCCACTCGTCCAGCATCCTTTTGATCAATTTACTGCTCATTTAAAACTCCGATCTGATATCTCAAAACAACTAGTCCAGCGTACAACAAATGCAACGGCTAAAACGCCTAGCAATGCAAATTATACGTAAGCAGGACGCACACGGCCGTCGCTATCGCGCCAGTGCGGCACCCAGGTCAGCGCAACAAAATGAATATTGATGCCGGTGCTTTTAGCTTTTACCACGGTTTCGGTAAGGTCAACCGACTGCGCATCAAAACTGTCTTTCATCTCTTCGACAGCCGTTTCAAAATCCGCCTCCAGCTCTACCATTTGCTGCTGCAACAGCCTCAGGCGCTCTTCGGCGCGGGCAATATCGCCTTTTTCTTTTCCCATGCGGCTGACACCCTTCATCGCAGTGCCCATGCGCGAGGCCGAGCTCGCGCTGACTTTTTTCCGGCCGGTAAAGGCGCTGAGCAGCGCGGAACCAAAGGAGATCACCGTACTCATTTTCTGGGTCTTAGCCTGATCTTCTTCGCGTTCAACCGCCTGTTCGGCACGCAGTATTTTTGCTTCCAAGGATGCCTGCTGGGTGCCGAACTTTTTCCGCAACTTTTCAATATCGTCATCGCGGGATTCGCGTGACAGCTGCTGCAACCTGATCCGGAAATCACGCTCACTTTCACCCGGTTCTGAATGAGCCTTGAGTTCTTTACAGGCGTAAATGGTCAGCGGCTGATCATCACGCAGCCAACGCTTGAACAGCGAATCCCATTTTTTATAGTTGGCGGCCTTCTGTAACGCCGCTGCGCAGTCGGCATAGGCAGCATCACGCGCCGGCCGGGTCCCGAAATCCCGGGCGCTTATATCGAGCAACTCGCCCATCTCCCAATCCAGCGCGATCGGGCCGTCGTCCACTTCAGTGAGCACAACAAAGCTGCGCTCCTCATTGATCTGCGGTCTGGCGCGGGTGTATTGCACCTCGGCGGCGCCGGCCACGAATGGAAAATACACCAGTTCGTCGCTACTGCTGGTGGTCACCGGCAAATAGAGCTGGGTGATCGCCGGCGGCAGGGCGGGCGGCGCCTCCCCGTTCTTGTAGCTGGCGTCGTGCTCCTCGTCGATGACGATCGCCGCGAGATCCCGCACGGGGGCAAAGACCGCCGAGCGTGCCCCCCCCGCGACCCGCCGCCGACCCGCCGCGAGCTCGCGCCACGCGTCGGCGCGTTCGCCGTCGGACAAGCCGCTGTGGAGGACCGCTACCGTGTCCCCGAACACGCCG
>JBFJYC010000253.1:0-4683 GCA_041622815.1 Spongiibacteraceae bacterium
CCTTCGGCCACAAGGGCGTATAGGGCAATATCCACCATAATTGCCATAGTAAACATAGCAATACCGGAATCATCAAACCCCAAGCACTTAAAACCCTTAAGTCAAGAAAGAAAATAATTGCAACCAATAACGCCGCCGCGGCAACAGCGATCTGCAAACGCGGAAAATCCATACCTCGTATAAGCCAATGCGGATGTCGAAACAGAGGTAAGACAGTGGCCAATACAATAAGCGACGTACCCAGCAGTAATGTCAGGAACATGTTATTGAGCTCCTAAAGGTAAAGCAGCGTAGATTGTCGTACGCGCGCATCTAAACTGTAGCTTAGCCTCCTTATAACAACTCATCGGGCGAAAGCCGAGACCGCATTCAGTGTTTCAATTTCAGATGGAATCTGTAGCGCATTCTCAGCATGGGCGAAAACAAGGCTGGCAGCTTTAAGCGCTGCCTTCTTCATCCGCTCATCACCAACTTCTGTTAATGACTCCAAGGCTTTCAGAACGCGAATAACTACCTCAACAGTTGCCGCACCATCACGCGCAATAGCGCCGAAAGCGTCTTCGAACAGATCACTCATCGATATCGCCGGAACTGCAATGCGATCGTAGCCGACATCAGGGTGCTCGATCTTTTCGACAGGCCTAGAAAATTCCGTAAACAGCCGTACAAAAGTTCCGGTAATTTCTATTGCCGTGCCCGGGTCATTCACAGCAGGAGAAAGGGCTCGGCTGGCTATCTCCGATAGCGTTATCAAGCCAAAGCGAGGGTCGTCGTCAAACGTTCTTAAATCGCCGATCACAAAACCTTTAGCAAGGTCGCACTGGACGATCCGTCCGGCATTTTTATTATCGTCGGCCACAACGTAGGCAAGCGGCTTGTTCCGCGTAATAAACGTTCCTGCAAGCACGGCAATCTCAATGCGTGCCTCGCGTTGTTCTGCTACTGACTGCAGGTAGTCCATATCAATACGTTGTACATAGCCTACGGCGTCTGAGAAAAAGGGCATTCCAGCTTCCGCACCAGATGATTCAGTGCCGCCAAGGAAGGGGCGATCCCGGCGCCGCAATAGTGCTTCTCCGGCCGCTGTCTCAACTTTCTTTATCGTTGTGCCCAGTCGCCCCAGCCGGGCAATGCCGTCTACCCATCGTATAAAACTAAAAATGACCAGGGCAAATACAACAATGGTAATCAAAAACAGTATGAAGCGGCCGGCTTTGTCATAGTACCCGTTCATCAATGACACCTGAGCCACAATGCTGAAAATGAATGCGCCGATAAAGGTAGACAAAGCGTTCTGTGAGATATCGTCAGACACAACCAGAGAAAACGCGCGCGGCGTCGCCGAACTGCTGGCAGACTGATAGGCAGCCAGCATTGATCCGACTGCAAAAACCGCCATCACCAACATGCTCGCAGAAATGATTTCCAACAGCATTTTGATCGAGTCCAGAGTGACTTCTGGCACCCTCTCCAGCATTGGCAATTGATCTACGGCCTGCGCGACAAAAGCAGCCGCAATGGACAAAAAGCACACTACCAACGGTTTGATCCACAGCTTTTCCGACATGCGACTTAGATAAAATCTAATTTTGTCTTCCATATGCAGTATCTCCCGGTAAAGGTGCTCAATTATTAAAATAATAAACTAGCCATAAGCTGAAATTTTTACGCCTTCAAGCCAAGCTTACTTTAGTAGTAACAGTTGTCATAGAAACTAATTTTGTCATCACCTAGATTAGCTAACTAAAGCCGCGATGCCTCTGAATCACACAACCCCGCCAAACATGCGGCGGAAAACCTATTTCCAGCCTATCCCGCTCATACGGCCGGCTTGGGCATTCGCTGGCAGCCAACTGTCGAGGGTGGTATATCTGCTGCCACTGCCCTCTGCGAACGATAAAACTTATGACTGATTCAATTATTCTGCACCACTACGAGATGTCACCCTACGCCGAAAAGATTCGCTTGATGTTCGGCATCACCGGCGGCTCATGGCAATCCCTACTATCACCGGCATGGCCGCCGCGGCCGAATGTTGACCCGCTGGCAGGCGGCTATCGACGCATACCGGTCGCTCAGATTGGTGCGGATATATTCTGTGACAGCGGGCTGATAACCGAGGAGATTGCGCGAATCAGTCAGTGTGAGGCGTTAAACCCGGCGACTGTATCCGCTCAGGCGCGGGAGCTAATGACGAGGGCGGAGAAGGAGGTGTTCTTTGCCGCCGTCGGTGCTGTTCCGCCCTTACGCCTGATCGGTACATTACTGAAGGCGTTCGGCCCGCTCGACGCCTATCGCTTTGTAAAAGACCGGAGCTCACTGATGAAAGGCGGCGCGCGCAAAGCGCGCACCGCAGGCAGCCCAAAAAAATCAGACCCAAAAGAGACTTTACGGTCGTTTATCGAAGCTTTGGAGTTGCAGCTGGCAGAAGACCTATGGCTAAGCGGCGACAGCCCGACGGTTGCAGATTTGTGTGCTTACCATCCGCTCTGGCTGAACGTCGCCACCAATCGTCAGCCTCTGGATGCGGGGCCCAACGTACGGCAGTGGTATGCACGGGTCGCGGAACTCGGTCATGGTGACCGCAAAGAGATCGACCAGGCGACCGCATTTGCTAGCGCCAAACAGTCAGAACCCCGGCCTTTGCCAGCCGACGTAATTCTCGACGCCGAGCATGTGGGCGAAGCGGTGAGCATAGCCCCCTCTGATTACGGAACAGTACCGGTTACCGGCGTACTGGCAGGAGTCACTGCGGGACGTTTGATCCTGGCGCGCGACACCACGGAATTCGGGCTCCTGCACGTGCATTTTCCACGTGCCGGTTACGCCGTGACGTCTTAGAATAAATGCGTCATTCCGCCGGGGATTACACAACCTCACTAGACATGCGGTGCCAACTGTCGTGACGGGAGCAAAAGTGCACAGTTCCGATATTGAATCTATCTACGATGTCCTCGTCATCGGCTCCGGTGCGGCCGGCCTAGCAGCAGCTTTAGCGGCCGTTAAACGAGGTAAGAAAGTAGCGCTACTGGAAGCCAGCAGCCACATTGGCGGCACCAGTGTTTTCTCCGGAGGGCAGGCGTGGATACCGAATCATCACTACTCAGAACTCGTGAAAATTGCAGACTCGCCGAAGGATGCCGCGGACTACTTACGTGCCTGTAGCCCAAACCGTACTACCGAAAATGACGAGCAGCGCCGCTTAGCATTTGTTGAAAATGCGCCGAAAATGCTGCGATTTATTGAAGAAAACACACCGCTATCCTTTGCACCCAATGCCTACCCCGATGTTTTTGCCGAATGGGTGGGCGGTAGAGCCGGCGGGCGCAATGTTGAGGCCGTACCGTTCAATCCCGGCGACATTCACGGGAAACGCAAACTACTGCGTTATCCGCCAAGCATAAACCGGTTTAATGCGCCGCTGACATGGACGGAGTTACATAGCTTGCTGGGCAGTCCATTTCGCACACTAATAAAACTGATGCCCGTTATTCTTAGTCGCTGGATGCAAGGCAAAATATCAGGATCCCGTGCACTTATTGCCGGCTTGTTTTCCGGCTGTATCGAGAGTGGCGTGGAATTTTTTGTGAATACGCCTGCTAAAAAACTCACGATTGTTGACGGCACTATCAGAGGCGTAACGGCTTATCGCAACGACATCCCTGTAGAGATTAGAGCCAACGATGGCGTAATCCTGGCTTGTGGCGGCTTTGACTGGAATGACGAATTAAAACAAACCTTTTTGCCAGGGAAAATTGAGTTTCCTGCGTGTATCCATAGCAATATAGGCGACGGATTACTTATGGCAATGGCGGCAGGCGCAAAGACTGAGCATCTGGATGAAGCATGGTATTGGGCAGGGTTTCGCGATAGCAACTATTTTTATCAGGGCGCTCCTTTAGGCAGCCTGCTTTCCAACCTTCGCGCTTACCCTCACACCATCATAGTCAACAAGCAAGGAAGAAGGTTTGGCAACGAAGCGACATTGAATTTTGGTTACGCCATGCAGGAGTGCGATGAGAACGGCAACTTAAAAAACCTTCCTTGCTGGTCTATATTCGACCATCAGTTCAGGCGCAAATACAACGCGATGGAAGCCCGGATTCATCCACTTTTGCCGTTGCCGAAATGGGTTAAAAAATATGCATCAATCGAAGAGCTCGCAGACGATTTAGAGATAAACCTGAGCACGCTTAAGAATACATTAACGCAGTTCAACGAGAACGCACGTCAGGGGTTGGATCCTGAATTTGACCGGGGCGAAGGCGCTTACGACCGCTGCTACGGCAACCCGCACTCGGCTCACCCCAATCTGGGCACCGTAGAAAAGGCCCCATTCTATGCCGTCGAGGTCAAAACAACTTCTCTGAGTACTAAGGGTGGCCCGGTCGTTAATAGCAAATCCCAGGTTGTTCACAAAGACGGGGACGCGCTGCAAAAGCTCTATGCCATCGGCAACGTAGCAGATTGCATTATGTATTACGGGTGCTCCGGCGGAGATAGTTTAGGGCCCGGTATGACTGCGGGCTACATTGCCGGAAACGCTATCGGATCGACTTAAGCACCCTACCCAACAAATATTAGTGTGCAAATCGTCGCCTGAACCCAAGCAATAATGCGACAACGCCAAACAACGCTAAAGTTTGGGGTTCCGTCACATCAGTTGAAGGCTCGCAGTTCGCG
>JBFJYC010000254.1:0-4674 GCA_041622815.1 Spongiibacteraceae bacterium
ATGACGCCGGGGCAGTTCGGGCCGATCAGGCGCACGCCCAGTTCGTCACAGGCGATCTTGCACTGCAGCATGTCCAACGTCGGGATGCCCTCTGTAATGCAGACAACGAGCTTCACGCCGCTGTGTGCGGCTTCCAGAATAGAGTCTTTGCAGAACGCGGCCGGGACATAGATAACCGAAGCGTCAGCGCCGGTTTCATGTACGGCTTCTTCAACGGTATTAAATACCGGCAGGCCCAGATGCTCTTGGCCGCCCTTACCCGGCGTTACACCGCCGACCATCTTGGTACCGTAAGCAATGGCCTGTTCCGAATGGAATGTGCCCTGCGAGCCGGTGAAGCCCTGACAAATAAGCTTAGTGTCTTTGTCGATCAGAATACTCATTGCGCACCCTCCGCTGCTTTAACCACTGTTTCAGCAGCTTCAGTCAAGCTGTTTGCCGCAATAATGTTGAGACCGCTTTCGGCCAGTAATTTTGTACCCAGGTCGGCGTTGTTGCCTTCCAGACGCACCACAACCGGCACTTTCACACCGACTTCTTCGACTGCACCGATAATGCCTTCGGCAATCAGGTCACAACGCACAATGCCGCCGAAGATATTGACCAGTACGGCTTTAACATTTTCGTCGGACAGAATGATTTTGAATGCTTCCGAGACACGCTCTTTGGTCGCGCCACCCCCGACATCGAGGAAGTTCGCTGGAAAGCCGCCATGGATGGAAACGATGTCCATCGTACCCATCGCCAGGCCGGCGCCGTTAACCATGCAACCGATATTGCCATCGAGTGCTACGTAGTTAAGCTCAAAGCTTGCCGCATGCGCTTCGCGTGCATCTTCCTGACTCGGATCATGCATCGCCTGCAGATCCTTGTGGCGGTATAGCGCGTTGCCGTCGATGCCGATTTTGGCGTCGAGACAATGCAGGTTGCCTTCGTCGGTGATCACCAGCGGGTTGATTTCCAGCAGTGCCAGATCCTTGTCTTCGAACAGGCGTGCCAGCCCGAGGAAGATGTGAACGAACTGTTTAACCTGGGCACCGCTCAGGCCCAGCTTGAAAGCCAGCTCGCGGCCCTGCCAGGGCTGAGCGCCGGTCATCGGGTCGATTACCGCGCGGAGGATCTTCTCGGGCGTGTCCTCGGCCACTTTTTCAATTTCGACACCGCCTTCTGTAGACGCCATAAATACGACGCGGCGGCTGGAACGGTCGACTACCGCCCCCAGATACAACTCCTGATCAATATTTGTGCAGGACTCAACCAGTATTTTGGTGACCGGCTGGCCCTTCTCGTCGGTCTGGTAGGTCACCAGGTTTTTGCCCAGCCATTGTTCGGCAAATGCACGGATTTCCGATTTTTTCTTCACCAGCTTGACGCCACCGGCTTTACCGCGGCCGCCGGCATGGACCTGCGCCTTGACCACCCACTCATCGCCACCGATTTTGTCTGCGGCCGCCTCGGCCTCTGCGGCGGTTTCGCAGGCATAGCCGGTGGATACCGGCAGACCGTACTCGGCAAACAATTGCTTACCCTGATACTCGTGAAGATTCATAGCTGACGCCCGTTTTCATGAAAATAAACCCGCTGTAAGCACTGCCTACATCGAGCGGTGAATTAGATGAGGGAACACGTAAAAAAGCGCGCGCATTTTCTCGGATTTCGGGCTTCAGCGCAAATGCGACAGCGGTCACAAACGGCGTCCCGATATTACGCCTGCCACTGTCATAAATGAGACGTTCCGCACAATGCTAACGGAATGTCAGCCTGCGGCGACCAATCTGTGAGCTTGGGCACACTTTATAAGCGGCAAGCTGACTACGCTGCGGGCCGTTGCACAGAAAATACCTCGCAAGCAAGCGTGGAAAGGGACCAGCACCATGGCTGACGATAATAATAACGAGCGACTCAACAATACCAGGAAGGCGGAACTTGCTGCTCTGGTTCTGATTGTGATGTTTTCTGCGCTGTTGGTTATCCGCCAGATGGTCCACCCTATTCCGACGCCCATATTATTCATTCTAAGCGGCGGCGCAGTCAGCGGTTTGTTCAGTCTGCACCGCAAAAGGCAGGGGCGCCCGTTCAGTGTTTGGGTGGGCATATTTATCTTCTGTATGTTCTTGGGCAATGTTTATTCGCTGTTCAGGTTCGGCGGTCTCGAATCCCCGGTTACCCTCTTTATCTGCGCTATGCCCGTAGCGGGTGCCATCTTTGTGAGCCGGCAATTCGGCTTTTTTCTGCTCGCTGCCAGCAGCGCGGTATTGGCGTTACTTTGCTATCTGCATCTCAGCGGTCATAGCTTTGATGCAACCCCCTTTACCGGCCCTGCGGGCACAATCGTGACCGCCGTTTACTCGGTAATCGTCGCCTTCGCACTGATTATGGTAGTGATTTTCGACCAGAGCCGCCGCACCGGTGAAACGCGCCATGAACGAATCAAAGCAGAGACCGATTTTTTAACAGGTCTGCTCAACCGCGCCGGTTTTGAGAATGCTTTTAACCGCAAACGATTGAGCCCCCGGCAGAACGGCGCCTTGTTGGCGATCGATATTGATCATTTCAAGGAATGTAACGACACCCGCGGCCACGATGCCGGTGACCGCTGCCTGCAGGACATTGCCAACGCACTGGCCGCTTGCCTGCAGCGCGATGACGACCTTATCGGCCGCGTCGGTGGCGATGAATTTATGGTACTGCTTGCAGACACCGACGAAGATGGTGCGATTGCTGCCGCACACAGAATGCGCAAAGCGGTATCGGACCTGCACATCTTTACCGATGAGGAAGTGCCCCGCAAAATCACCATAACCATCGGTGTCGCCTGCTATAACCGTGAAACGGATAGCTGTCTCGATGCCCTCTATAAGATCGTGGACCGGGCGCTATACATCGGTAAAAACGACGGCAAAGATTGCGTTAAAACCTCGCTGCCAAATGTCGTCCGGCTGCAAACCGCTTAAACGGAATTACTTACGGGGCTTTTTGTTCGGAATATGAATCGCATGGCCCGCCACCGCCAACGCCGCCTCGTGTACCGCCTCGGAGAGCGTCGGATGCCCGAAGACAGTGAGCCCGATATCTTCGGCACTGGAACCGAACTCCATCGCGATAACAACCTGCTGGACCAGATCAGCGGCGCTGGGGCCGATAATGTGGCACCCCAGAATACGATCGGTTTCTGCATGCGCAATCATCTTCACCATACCGTCGGTGTCATTGGCCGCCATCGCCCGGCCACTGGCGGCGAAGGGGAACACACCCACTTTGTACGGAATACCGTCCGCCTTTAACGCCTCTTCGCTCTGCCCGACATTAGCAATTTCAGGGTGGGTATAAATAACCCCGGGAATGCAATCATAGTTCATCGCCGTCTTATGTCCGGCAATACGCTCAGCGACCATCACGCCCTCTTCCGACCCTTTATGCGCCAGCATCGGCCCGCGCACGATATCGCCGACGGCATAGATTCCCGGTGCGTCTGTTTCACAGTAATCGTTGACGAAAATAAAACCGCGCTCGTCCGGATTAACGCCGCAATCGCCCGACAGTAAATCTTTGGTCAGCGGGCGCCGGCCAACAGCAACAATCAGCTTATCAAAGGTATCACTGTGCTCTTGGTCGCCAATCGTCCAGGTTGCCTTGACCTTGCCCTTGCCGACCTCAGTACCGGTCAGGCGCGTGCCCAGACGGATATCCAGACCTTGCTTGGTAAATATTTTCTTCGCTTCTTTTGCGATTTGTTTATCGATCGCCGGCAAAAATTCTTCCAGTGCTTCAAGTACGACCACTTCCGAACCTAAGCGTGCCCAAACGCTGCCGAGCTCAAGGCCGATAACACCGGCGCCGATAACACCGAGCTTCTTCGGTACCTTAGTCAGTTCCAGCGCACCCGTGGAATCGATAATCACATCCTGATCAACCGGTGCCGGCGGGATATCCACCGGCACCGAGCCCGCGGCCAAGACCACATTGTCGGCGGTAATTTTTTGTGTCTTGCCGTCAGCATCAGTGACTTCAACCGTTTTATTGGCGAGCAGTTTGCCGGTGCCGGCAATTGCAGTGACGCCGTTGGCTTTGAACAAACCACCGATACCACCGGTCAACTGCTTAACGATCGCATCTTTGCGCTTAATCATCGCCGGTACATCGAAATCGAGCCCTTTGACCTTGATGCCATGAACCGCGAAGTTGTGAGACGCCTCGGCATATTTGTGACTGCTGTCGAGCAGCGCTTTTGACGGGATACAGCCGACATTGAGGCAGGTGCCGCCAAGCGCCGGTGTACCGGCCTTGTTGCGCTCCTTCTCGATACAGGCGACTTTAAGACCGAGCTGGGCGGCGCGGATAGACGCGACATATCCGGCGGGACCGGAACCGATGACAACGACGTCATAATCAGCCATTTGTTAAATTCCTCATCAATAAATCAATTTTCCGGATCACATGCACTGATCCGGTTATTTACCACGTAGCTCAGTATTGGGAATTATTTTCCGGGACCGTCGCCTGCAAGGATGCTGGCGCCGAGCCTACACGGACGTATTTACGGCGTGTCGCGGAAAATGATTGTCGATGCTGAGCGGGCCGGAAATAGCATTCGATCCGCCATTAAACCTCAAGCAGAATACGCGCCGGATCTTCGATCATTTCTTTGACCGTCACCAGAAACTGCACCGCTTC
>JBFJYC010000255.1:0-4621 GCA_041622815.1 Spongiibacteraceae bacterium
GCACCTTGCCATCAGCATCCCGGAACTGGAATTCCATGATCGGCGACACGATGCCGGCGGCATCCGGCTTCAGATCATAAATGCTGCCGCTCATTGTCGACGCCACTGCCATGGTCTCGGTCATACCGTAACCGGCCGAACGGCTCGGGCTGCCCACTTTTTCCGCGATCAGTTCCGGCATCCCCGCGGGGGTTGCCGCACCGGCGCCGGTGACACGCAACAGCGAAGCGGTATCGAAATTGTCGAATTCCGGATGGCTGAGCAGATCCATCACAATCGCAGGTACGCTAGACAGGGTTGTCACGCGCTCGTTCTGAATCAGTTCGAGTGCTTTCAGCGTATCCCATTTGTACATCATCACGACTTTCTGAGCGGTCTGCAGCGGTAACAAGAATCCGCTGAGCAAGCCGGTGCAATGAAACAGCGGCACCGTCAGAATCGGCGTCTCACGCTCGGCCCCGCCGCGCAGCTCCCGCGCGCCCTCGAGCTCCATCAGCAACATGCCCAACCACATCATATTCATCAGCGACTGACAGGCGGCGACATGGCGGTGCACAACGCCCTTCGGAAAGCCGGTGCTGCCGGAGGTGTACAGAATTACACAACTATCATTCGGGTCGGCGTTGTCGAGTTCGTAGCTGCCGCCCTTGCCCTCGGCCACCAGCGCATCAAACGTATGCACGCGGTCCTGCCCGGCAGCGGCTTCTGCGCCCTCGCCGGCAACAATGGCATCAATCCCGAAATCCGCAAAAATGCCGTCGAGCAATTTGAGGCGTGCGGCATCGCAGACCAGCACTCCCGGCCGGCAATCTTTGATGGCGTAGCTCAGCTCGTCGGTTTTACCCCAGCTATTAATCGGAACGACGATGGCACCGATCAACGTCGCTGCGGTGTAGGCTATGGCCCACTGCGGATTGTTGCGCATGGCGATGGCAACACGATCTCCTTTTGCGATCTTAAAACGGTTTTGTAATACCGAGGCCAGCGCATCGGCGCGGACATAAAACTCCTGGTAACTGATGCGCTCGCCTTCGTAGACCATAAACTCCAAATCACCGTGGTTACGGCCCGATTGCAGTACATCAATCAGTGTCGCCGGGGCATGTTTGTAGACTGCGAATTCGCGACCACCTATCTCCCGCTGCTCAACTTCGAAGAAGGCACCTTCCGCAATAATTTCCGCCGCCTTGGCATGAATATCCGCTACTGTCAGGTTCATAGTGATTTAGCTCTCTTTTAAAAATGATTGAACGTAGTAATTAAAGGCTGCCGGCTTCTCCGCGTGCAGCCAGTGCCCGGCGCCCGGAATAACTTCCAGACGGTGTGCCGGAAACAGCCGCTGCATCGCCGGTACTGTGTCGGCATTGATGTAGTCCGACTCCGCGCCTTTGATAAACAAAACCGGCCCGGGATAGGGATCCCCCTCGGGCGCGGCCAGAACCGCATCATAATCCTGAGTCAGCACATCTAGGTTCATCTTCCAGCGCCAACCTTGCTTGGCATCACGGCCGAGATTCTTCAGCAGGAACTGCCGGACCCCGCTGTCGGCAACCGCTGCCTGCAGCGCCTTGTCGGCGTCACCGCGATTCTTCAGCGCCCGCAGATCGATACCGCGCAGTGCGTCAAATATGCCGTTGTGCGAGGGCGCGGAAGCGACCGGAGCGATATCGGCCACGACCAGGCGATTACAGCGGGCCGGCTGATCCAGCGCCAGTTGCATGGCCACCTTGCCGCCGAGGGAGTGACCGACCACGGCCGCAGCGTCGATGCCTTCAGCGTCCATCAACCGCAGCACATCCGCGGCCATCAGCTGCAGATCCATTGAGTCGGCGTGGGGAGAAAGTCCGTGGTTGCGCAGATCACAACTCCATACATTGTAGTCGTCTGCCAGCGCCCGCGCCAAGGCACCGAGATTACTCGCCGAACCAAACAGGCCGTGCAGCAAGATCACCGGCGCGGAACCGCTGCCTGAGCGCAGGCAGTGAAGATCGACGGTAAATCGCATATCGGGAATAATAACGGCGTTCCGGGCGGACATGGGGCAGCAGGATTTTACACAAGCTATTCAAATATGACAGGCACCTTCCAAGCGGCTAGAATCCGTGCGCATTATTCCGGAGATCCCATGACCAAACCGACCTTACCCCTGCTGCTGTTGCTCGCCATTTTGACCGGTTGTGCCAGCACCGCCTACAACCCGACCGTATATCCGTTCCAGATTAACCATCAGGCACTGAAAACCCAGCCGGTCAGGAATATTCTGATCGCCAGCGTCAATGTCTCGGGCGCGCCGACCAAATCTATTCTGCGGACACCGGCGCAACGTATTGACCGGGAGCTGACGACCTACCTGCGCTCAAACGGCTTCAAAATCGTACCCGGTCATATTTTTGACAATGCCTGGAAACAGGCGATTTACCGCTTCGGGAACATTTATGACCCGACCTCGGGCAAGGTCGATCAGGGTACCTGGAACGCGGTCATGGCGACCACCCTGCAGACGGTGCGTGAAGGCGGCGGCGTCGATGCGATTCTGTTTACCGACGTGATCGAGCACGATGTGCAGCACAGCGGCGGCCTGCAGCATTACGCACGCTGGTACGGCGTAACCCGCAAACCCGCCACACAGGGTGCCGGCAGCGGCGTACCGGTGGGCTTCAACTGGACCCAAACCATTAAGGGCGCGAGCCTTGTTGTCACCATCTACAACATGAGTGGCGACCCGGTGTTTGCCAGCCGCGGCGGACTGGACACCCTGCATGCGGTGGATATGCGCAACCCGGAAGCCGGCTTTGTACGGCGTAAAAAACTGCTCAAAAGTGACTCGGTAATCAAGGAAGGGATTCAGTTAGCCCTGCACCCGCTGATTCCGATGAAGAAATACCCCGGCGCAAAGAACTAAGCTCCGGCCGGCGCACCGGAGATAATATAGCGTTCGCGCAGCCGCGCCATAAATTCCCGGAACTGCTTTAACTCCTCGCGCGCCGCCCAGTCGCGGCGCAATTTTGACTCTACTTCGGCCAGTGTCTTAGTCCGCGCCGGGCTATAGTCGGATACCCAGACCAGATGAAAGCCGTAACTCGACGGCAGCGGACCCAGCCACGCACCCGTATTGCTGCCCTGCGCCTGCATCGCCTGCATAAACGATGAGCCGAAAATCCCCTGCAACGCATAATCACGCAGCGGCCCGAAACTGCGCCCGTGCAGAAAAACATCACCGAACCGGTTCAACTCATCAGCACCGGGTCCGATGTTTTGTTGTTTGATCTGCTCTAGCGCCGCCGCCGCACGTTCCGCTGCATCTGCCTTGTCACTGGAAAAGTACAGCTGCGTAAATCGCAGCAGCGGCGCTTCGATCCAGCGACCGGGTTCGGCATCGTAGAGTTGCTGCAATTCAGCCAGCGGGGCTGCGGCGGGATCAACCCGGCCGCGGCCGATGGATTCGAGCCGTTGAATCAGGCGCCGGCGGATCAATTGATCGGTACTCAGAACTCCCAGCGCCAGAATTTCACGGCGTAATTTTTCCGGTTCCCCTTTGAGCCCTAAAAACTCCGCGTCCTGCAGCAGGCGCCGCTCGATCACCGGGTCACCGATATACATTTTCAGCCGCTGCGCCTCACTCAACAAAATCGTGTCATTGATATCGCGCTGTATCAGCCCTGCCAATGCGGCTTCGTCCGGTAACCGGCCGGTGCTGCGAAACCAGGATTCGCGCAGCTCGCTGACCCGCGCCGGCGAAGGGTAAGCCACCTCACCGAGCATCGGTGGGTACAGCGCCGACCACGCTTTCCAGGCA
The DNA here is from genome assembly GCA_041622815.1 of Spongiibacteraceae bacterium. Classification (GTDB taxonomy): domain Bacteria; phylum Pseudomonadota; class Gammaproteobacteria; order Pseudomonadales; family Spongiibacteraceae; genus JBFJYC01. Next base: position 3,797 of record JBFJYC010000255.1, read on the forward strand.
ATAGCACCCAGTAACAGGCAGATAAAAAACGGGTGCTTCAACCAGCTCATCATTGCACCGCCGGTGTATACCAAATCGGTGAGCTCCAGGCGCGCTCCTGAATCACCGGCCGGTGATCGGCGGCGCAGCAGGCTTCCAGCCCCTCTCCGATGGTAGAGGGGTCGCTGCAATCGACTTTATTGGCCGCGCAGATCCGCTGGCTCCAGCGGCAGGTCGGGTTCTCGACGGCGCGTGCGTAGTACCAGGCCGCTTCGCCGGGTTTGAAGTCGTCGTCCTGCCACACCGTGCAAAGATTGTTAAAGCCGTTTCCACTGGTCGCGCAGGTTTGCAGGTCGACCGAAGCACCGTTGGCCGCGTCACCCGCGATATCCAACACCCGCTCGCGGCGCTTGCCCGTCTCATCCAGCCACCCCTTAATCAGTTGCAGGCGCTGCAAAGGCGTGCCCGGATCGCCGGTCACACCGGCGTCAGCAACCGCAAACACGGCGAAGACAGGCTTGTCGCCGGCGGCCGCAGGCGCCGCAAGATCGCCGCCCATCGGCACACCACCGGCGTAGCCCTGTTCGGCAAAATCCGGGCTATCGCAGAGCGATTGCGGATAATCCCAGCCACCGAAAAACCGCAGCGCGATGCGCGGACCGCTGGTACCGAAAGCCTCCCGGTTTTGCAGCGCATGAAAAATGGCGTCGCGTGAGTTTTCCTCCGCCCACACCGCGGCAAGACCGCCGGGGTTATATTCCGCGTTGTCGGGTAAACCTTTGGGAATACCGTCAGCCGCTGACGGACCGGCCCCGCCATGGCCGAGGAAACGGTCTTCATCGGCGC
>JBFJYC010000256.1:0-4614 GCA_041622815.1 Spongiibacteraceae bacterium
CGCTTCGCCGTCATCGACCATCTGTATGCCACCGATGACCCGCGCTTTGAGCAATATATCGGCACGGGTGATCAAGCGTTCAGAGAAGACACAAATATCCAGCGGATCGCCATCGGCTTCATCGGCATCATCGCAAAGCGCGGCGACGCGATCGCCACAATAGGTCTGTGGAATGAAGCCGTACAGCGCCGGCGGCGTTGAGGTGGTGCGCTGCGGGCGGTCCACCATCAAAAATCCGGATTGCTTGTCGATCTCGTATTTGACGACATCAGCGGGTGTCATCTCGATATAGGTGCGGACGATTTCCTTACGGTCAGCATCCGGATGAGCTTTGAGGCCGTGCCAGGGATGACGGCGCCAGCGGTTAAATTCGCGATCAGAGTACATAAATTTCCTGATAAAAAAACAAAAAACGGGGCTGGGAATTGTACGCACTCGCTGGCTCCGGGGCCAGCTGAACCGGCCCCGGGATCACCGGTTTATCGATCAGAAAGCGCCGCTGCAGCGCGCCGGCGGAACACCAACGCTGCCGGTAACCGGGCCAAGCGCGCCGCGAGCCGGGCCGGTGAGCCTGTCACATTCGCTACGCACACCATTGCGCGGATCTTCCGGGCCGCTGAATGTCGGCGGATAACCCCAGCGACCGTAGCCGTTGCGGCAGCTTGTGCGGGAAACACCGAATACCGGCTTGCCGGTGACCTGATCGGCCTGCTTCACCTTCGCCCGATTAGCCACGGATTGCAGCGCCTGAGTGCCTTCCTGACCACGCAAGGTCTGCCCCTCCGGGGTTGTAACGACCATCTGCCGGTTCTCGCAGACCGCACGATAGCCGGGCGGCACATACCAGTAGTGGTCGGCAAAATGGTACACAGCGGGTGCCGGCCCGCCACCGGATTTGCCGGAACAGGCCACCAATAGGGGCACTAGTGCGAGAATTGTGACAAAACGATTCATCATTGACGCCTCCTAAGTAGAAAATTTAACAAGGGATGCTATCAATAATGGTGTTAACAGCGGCTGAATCAAGGGTTATATCGCAGCGGCGTTAGTGATATTGACCGCCGCAGCCAAAGTCGCTGTGATAACTTCCGTTTTTATTATAAATCACAGACGGAATTCGAAAACGATGAGCCGGCAGGAATGGCAGGGTTACCTCGATGAGTTGGCGCGGCGAACCGCATCGGCAGAAGCCATGGGTGGCCCCGACAATCTCGCCAAACAAAACGCGAAGGGGCGGCTCAACGCCCGTCAAAGAATCGCTGAGATCTCCGACCACAACAGCTTCAGAGAAATCGGCGCGCTGGTCGGCGGCGAAGACCCCGCCGGCGCACCGCCCTTAGCCGGTGACGGCGCGATCGGTGGCACCGCGCGTATCGAAGGCTTCGATGTGGTGATTATGGCGGAAGACTTTACGGTAAAAGGTGGCTCCATCGGCCACGCGCAAAATGGTAAGCGCCTGCGACTGGCCCGCCTCGCACAGGAGCGGCGCCTGCCCTATATCATTCTGCTCGACGGTGCCGGTGAGCGCGCCGGCAATGCCGCCAGCCGCTACCCTTACGGGCCCAATGACCTGCAGCTTGTTGCCGACCTGCAGGGCGTAGTGCCGGTGATCACGTTGATACTCGGTGTCTCAGCCGGGCACGGTGCGCTGACCGGCATGTTTGCCGACTTCATTGTGATGAGCGAAGGTGCGCACCTGTTTACCTCCGGCCCGCCGATTGTGAAGGGTTCGCTGGGGCTGGACATCAGCGCCGACGATCTCGGCTCGGCGAAAATGCACAGCCGCGTCAGCGGCATCGTGCACAACCGGACTGAATCAGAAGCCGACGCGTTTGCGATCACCCGTCGCTACCTGAAAACATTGCTGCGGCCTTATGAAGAGCACAGCTCAGGCGCGGCATACGAAATCGACGACATACTTGACATCGTGCCCGCTAATCTCAGCAGTAGTTACGACATGAGCCGGGTCATCGCGCGTGTGAGCGACTCCGACAGCGTGCTGCCATTACAACCTGATTGGGGCCGCAGCATGATTACCTCGCTGGCCCGCATTGGCGGTTACAGCTGCCTGATTGTCGCCAACCAGCCTGCCGTGATGGCCGGCTCTGTTGACCGCGATGGCGCGACCAAAGCTTGTCATTTTCTGGAGGTCGCACGGCAGTTTCAGCTGCCGGTTGTATTTCTGGCAGATAACCCGGGTGTTATGATCGGTCCCGATGCCGAGAAAGCCGGCACGCTGAAGGCGGCGGCACAAATGTACGGCGCCCAGCGCAAACTGCAGGGCACGAAAATCCATGTGACCCTGCGCAAGGCCTTCGGCTTTGGCAGCTCGATCATGGGCGCCAACCCTTTCGATTATCAGACCGCGACGCTGGCCTTCCCCAACATCAGTCTCGGTGCGATGCCCGCGGCCGGCGGTGCCAGTGCCGCCGGCGCAACCAAAGAAGAGCAGGGCCGTATCCAAGCGGCGCAATCCGGTGCCTGGCAACCAGCCGATAACGGCGTATTTGACCGCGTTATCGACCCGCGCCAGCTACGCAACGAACTGATCAGTGTACTCGGGTCGGGCTGAGCCGCGGCGCGGCACGGGCGTATCGCTGCTTGCAAAGTATGCGGGTGTCCGTTAAAAATATGCACCTCTCACATTCTTTCGGACACGCCGTATCACTGCCATGTTAAAGACTCAGGCATCTCCCGGTGTACTTCATGACTACCTCCGCGATTTGCTGCAATTTGCGGAATCCGGCGAACTGCCGGTACCGTCCGATCCGGCCGCGGAAGATCTGATCACCGATAGCGGCGTACAGCACATTGCAGTCTCGCGCTACACCGATGAGGCGCGCTGTGAGCAGGAAAAAACGCATATCTTCCGGCGCTACCCGCAAGTGCTGGGACATGCTTCCGAAATCCCGTCCGGCCACTGCCGCAGCCACGATGCGACAGGCGTTCCGCTGATTATTGCGAATGACGACGGCAACATCCGGGTGTTTTTAAACCAGTGCCGCCACCGCAGCACGCGCCTGCTGAACTCGCCGCAAGTCTGCGAGAAAAAATCGATTATCTGCCCCTACCATCGCTGGGTTTATGGCCTCAACGGCGATTTACGCAGCGTGCCGCACAGCGAGATTTTCCCGGGGCTGGAAACAGCAGACCATGGCCTGATTGAACTGCCTTCGGCTGTTCGCAGCGGCCTGATCTTTGCGATGCTGACACCACAGGCCGACATGGACATCGACCGCGACCTCGACGGCATCACACCGTATCTCGACGGACTGGGTACCGGTGAATTTATGTTTTTTAAACAATCTGACCGGAGCTGGAACTGTAACTGGAAACTGCCGATAGACGCGTTTCTGGAGGCCTATCACCTCTATCAGTTACACGTGGACACGCTGGCACCGCTGTTTATGGACAACATGGCGCTGGCAAGGCGCCACGGGCTGCACCTGAGTGCCGCGGTAGCACGCAAGGATATGGCGCGGGCGCGGGAGCAAGCGATGGGCGACTGGGACCTGCGCAACCTGGTGACGTTTACGCTATACCTGATGCCGAATACCGTGATTATTTATCACCCGGATTACACCAGCATTGTCAGCTTCTATCCTGAAACCGCTACTCGCTGCCGTATTGTCCATAGCATGTTGATTCCGGAAGAGCCGGCAAACGACGCCGCACGCGGACATTGGCAACGGGCCTTTGAACTCACCGACGGCATGTCCTTCGGCGACGAAGATTTTATGGTCTGTGAGCAGATGCAGGCGGGCATGGCGGCCGGCGGTATGAGCGAACTGACGCTGGGCACGTCAGAGAGCGGGATTTACCAGTTTCATCATATACTCGATGAAATGGCGCTCCGCGCTCAGGGGAATTGAGCCTTGCGGATCATCTCGCTCCATACCGGCGCGTTGGTGCTGGATTTAACAAGCTTGATCTCAAGACTATCGCTGTTTTCCAGCAACGAGCGGCTCAGGCGATAACGGTAGCTGCGATAACTCAATGCGTCTAATTCCAGCGCCGCAAAACGGGCCTTGACGGTGTTGCCTTCGCGGGCGGTCGCAACAATACTGACCGGCTCCCATTGATTTAAGGCCAGTTCTATAACTGCCAATGACGGATTGGTAGGATCTTTTTCAATATTTTTCACTTTCACCATACGCGGTGGTGGCGTCGCCGGCAGCAGCGGCATGCTGGCCATCTTGTCGGTATCCCAGCCGCTGGGAAATCTCGCTGCTAGACGGCGAATACCGCGAATATCCTCGTCCTTCAAAAACATATGGGACTGCCACGGCTCGCCGCCCATCATGCTGTCCAGAAACACGGCGCGCCTGCCATCGCGACTTCTCGCCCCCCTGTCCCGATCGCAGTTGCCGTAACCGCCGCCCGCATATTCGTATTGATCACAGAGCCCCCAGACATGCCCCATTTCATGCACAATCGTGCGCAGTGTTAAGCGCTCGGCATCATCGTTAATGGCGTAGGTTTTTCTGCGCCGCATGGTAGCGATCATATCGCCGGCATCATCGTTATTTTTAAAGTGCTGCCGCCAGCTGCGCCATTCAAAACGTGGCGGATCGGGCTGCTTCAGATATAACCAGCGACTATAGTTTTTTATCC
>JBFJYC010000257.1:0-4597 GCA_041622815.1 Spongiibacteraceae bacterium
AACGACCCCACTTCTGGATGGTTCAACATGAACATATACATTGTGGGCACGCCGTCAAAGATCGTGGCCTTGTGTGCCTGCATCGAAGCGAGCATTTCACCCGGATCGAATAGCGGATGAATCACTATCTTGCCACCGCATTGGAACATCGCATTCATCACAACATTGCCGTAAACATGCGGGCACGGTAGCGCGGTGACAACAACATCGCTGGAATTGCGACCGTGCATTAGCCCGGTCATGGCAATATTGGTGGCAACGGCACGATGCGACAACATTGCGCCCTTTGGTTTGCCGGTAGTGCCAGAGGTATAGCAAATTGTAGACAAACTCTCCGGCGCAGACAGAACAGCTTCGAATTGTTCACTAGCTTGTGCAAGCATGACATCAAAGGCAATCGCACCGGCGGGAATATCATCGCCGTAAAGGATCAAGGAATCGATGCCTGATCCGGAGAGTCGCTCGACGAGCGGCAACCCTTTTTCGCGCGACGCGATAATTACCTTGGAGCCGCAGTCTTCAACAACAAACTCGACCTCTTCCGGGGTCAACATGACGTTGATCGGATTAACGACGGCGCCGGCTTTGAGAATGCCGTAGTAGCTGACTACCCACTCCCAGGCATTAGCCCCGTACAAAGTGACCCGATCGCCGGGCGACACGCCGTTCGCAACCAGCCCGCTTGCGACCTGATTGGATAAGGAATTCAGGTGAACAAAAGAAAATTCATCGGTGCCGATCACTAGCGCGATTTGATCGCCGTACTGTTGAGCCGCATCGCTCAATATACTTGCAAGATGTTGCATGGCTCATACCATTATCATAATTAGTTATACGTAGCGGTAGCGAATACAACCCTACCGGTACAGCTTAATACACTAATACATGTCGTATGACATGTATAGCGCAATCACACTGGGGACAATGCGTTCGACCTCTCCCTGATTGTATCCAGCACAAACTTCTCAACCTGCTTTCGATGCTTTTCCCAACGGCGACCCTCGCCAACAAATATCGTCGAACCTTCAACCAACGACATCAGGGCAAGCGACTCAATCCGCGGTGCCGTGCTGCCGGCTGTTTTCAGCGCTCGCTCCAACAACGTCAAATATTGCGCGTAAATATCGTCAACCAATTCCTTAACTAGTGGCTCAACCTGTCCCATTGCCCAAAGCTGCGGCCATAAGCGGTCTGATAACAATGCGCCCCCCGGGGCATCTTCCAAAAGCATCTGTATGAACTCTACCGGGCTACTATCCACGCCGCGCGCCTGCAGATCATGCCAACCAGCCATATATACGTCGTTGATGTAACTCGCCAGCGCGACTAAGAATGCTTCCCAATTGGTGAAGTGATACTGCAGCGCACCGAGCTTTAGCCCACTGGCACGTGCCAGCGAACGCATCCCCAGCGCTGAATAACCCTCGGTAGCGATAATCTCGATGGCCGCCTGCAATATCTGCTTCCGACGATCAGTGAGTTCCCCCGATTGTGCTGCTTGTCTACTCACTATCAATCCTCACTGACTTAGCACACTTCGAATTTCGGCAAGACGAGTGCCAGCTCACATTACAGCCTTGAACTTGACCGCTGCGGCACCAAACGCGATAAAAATGAGCAGAAACCCTGCAGCAACCGTTGCCTCGATTGCAGCGTGACCCACCGCATCCATAAATACCGCGATCATCATGGCATGCCATATCAACCCATACAGGCCCAGCGCCACCGCCGCGACCTTGATGCTGCGGGAGTCCTCTGCTTGTGCAAACAACGGGCCGGCGATCACCAGTGAAAACAGGGCATACATCCAGAAACCGAGATAGTCCATCGACGTGTACAGCGAAAAAGGAATCGACACATTCAAAATCAACAACAATGCGTCCGCCATCTCAGCACCCGCGCCGCCCGATACAATGGCCTCTCCCAACTGAGGTATGGTCCATACCGCCATAAATTTGGGAATGATAAACGCGACGAAGGACACCAGTACAAACATCGCCGCGATTAACGCACTGATTGGACGCGTACTGAATACCATCCAGCACAGCACAAACATTGTCGCGGTCCATGCACTCATCCACGCAATCTGGATCAACCACGCCATGATGAAGGAACCACCGTTGGCGCTGAGCCAGGCCGCCCGGTCAGCGTGTGTTGCTTCCGCGCCACCCGGCGCATCTAGCGGGAAGAACCCGGATGCGACCGCCAACGCGAACGCAGCGACTACCGACCAAAACCCAAGTCGATTGATATCTTCTTCCAACAACTTATCCATCATTGCGCACATTCCTCTTCCGATTGCTCAAGTGTTCAAGACGCCTTACCAAAACCAGCTAAAGTCCAGCGACGCCTGCCGCCGCGGTGCCGCTCGCCCGACAACAGCATCAGGCCATACGCCGCCAGTGTTACTTCGAATGGAATAGGTTTTCTCGTCGGTGAGATTGCTAACGGCCAGGGTCAGTGACCATGCTTCAGACCCCGGCGTCACAGAGAGTCGTGTGTGGAATATCAGCGCCTCATCGATCATCAGCTCGGGAGCGAGGTCCGCGTCGCTCCAATACTCACTGGAATAGGTTGCATCCACAGCCCAGGATAACGCGCCACCCTCACCAAGCAGTGGCAGCGGAAAATGCAGCTCCGTCGTTAGCACACCGCTCCACAAGGGTGCAGCAGCGAGGGGCTTTCCAGCGAAGTCTGTACCATCCGGGCCACTGGCGTATTCCTCGTAGTAGGCATCGTTATATGCAACCGCACCACTCAATGTCAGCCAGGGAGCAAATCCCGGTACAAACATCGCGTCGAACTCCGCGCCGCGGGTTCTGGCCTGCGCGGCATTCGCCAACTGTTGAAGTGGCAACACGCTATCCCCGGTCGTTACGTAGACATGAAGGTCAGTAAACTCGGAATCGTATACGCTGAGATTCATCGAAAGCGATCGATCGAGCAACACGCTTTTTATACCAACTTCGTATGATTCAACCTGCTCCGGTTCAACTTTTTGAGTAGCGCTTTCGTTGAGCGCAAAAAAGTTAAATGCCCCGCCCTTGTAGCCCTTCTGCCAGGTCATGTAAGTCACCACGTCACCACCAATCAGCTCGTACTGCAAACTGATTTTCGGCGACACTTTACGTTCGCGTATCTTCGGAGTGAGCACCACATCTTCTTCGGCACCCAGCAGTGGCGCAAACACCGACAAGTCACCCTCACCGCTCGGATGTAATTTAATCACTGGCATATTTGCATCGCGCTTGTTGCGGTCCCAGCGCAAACCAAGTGTGATACTCAGCGGCTCAATCGGACGATAAACCAAGTGTGCAAATACGCCCAACGCTTTGGTATCCATGGCGGGCAAAATTTTAACGCCGTCACCCTCGAGCGACCCGGAAGCCGGAATCACACAGGTCGGGCAATTTAGAATGCCCGGACCGAGTCCGCCCGTTGCCGGCCCTCCCGCAGCTTGAGCACCCGGCCCCTGTAGCCATGCTATCGTGTCATCACCGCCGACAATACGATAGTCATAATGAACCCGTTCCTTTTGCGCAAAGATTCCGGTAATGAATTCGGTGTTCCCCTGTCCCAACGCGAAAAAACCTGGCAGCGTACCCTGCACCCGCGCTTCCAGTTGCGACATACGAACCGTTTCGATTGCCACAGGAACTCGGACAATATCCGCCGGGCTGTAGTCGAGGTCGCCGTGACCATTCACCGCCATATCGGTGCCACCCAGAATTAACGTTGTAGACAGCGTGTCAAAGCCCAGCGGGTCACCCCAATCGGAATCGAACCGCGCGCCAAAGGACTGCATGTGATCGATCCACGTTTGCGGTTCAAAATCGAAGGAGATTTTGTCGTTGAACATGTCCGTATCAAACTGCGGATCGTAGTCGTCAATAAAGTCCCGACTCTGATCATTAACAAAGTCAAACTTCTGATTGAGATACTTATGATCCACTTCAGCCGTGGTCCAAAACACGGTCAGTTCATTCGTTTCTGACACATCCCACTGCAATTTCACACGCGCTGCGGTGCGGTCGATAAAACCCACGTCATCGCCATTGAAAGTATTCGTTTGCTGTGATCCTGGCCGGTCGTAGAGCACGCCAACCCGAGCGCGAATACTATCGGTCAGCGGTCCACTCACGGCTAACTGCGCCTGCTCATCATCTTCGCCTTTACGCAATGTTATATATCCGGAAAATTCTTCGGTTGGTGCATTGGACACCAAATTCACAACGCCAGCCGTTGTGCTTTTTCCGAACAAAGTGCCTTGCGGGCCGCGCAGCACTTCTATTCGCTCCAAATCAAAAAAACCCGCGTGGAAATAGGTCTGTCGCGACAGGGCGAGATCATCGATAACCAAACCCACGGAATTGTCGCCTCCACCGATCGCGGCAACCGAACGTACGCCACGAACCGCGATGGTCGGTTCAAGACCGTCATCGGTCAGCTGGGTGTTGGGAATGTACTTGGATATCTCGGTAAAGTCGGTGAGATTCGCCTTCTGCATCATGTCGCCGGTAAGCGCCTGCACCGAACCGGCAATATCCTGCACGCTCTGTTCGGTCTTGTTGGCGCTGACTATCACTTCTTCGATGAC
>JBFJYC010000258.1:0-4597 GCA_041622815.1 Spongiibacteraceae bacterium
GGTCCGCACAGGTCGCCGTGATGCGTTCCTGAGCCGTTATCAGGCGGTAAAAATCGGTATTCTTACGAATGCCGGCGAAGACCTCCACATCAGGCATTTCTGCAAACATTTCCTGTATGTGATAACGCAAATTAAAGAAAATCGCTTCGTTCTTTTCGTTGCGGTTCTGATCAACGTAGTCGACTTTGGCATCAAATACCTGATCGCCCTGCGGAGGGATCGGTGCTTCAGAGAAAAACAATTGCCCCAGATTTTGCTTGGTTCGCGCATCGACGTGCAGCGTGTCGTGGTTATCGTCGCGGTACCAGAAGAAGCCGAGAATCCAGTCAAGTCCGTCACCGTTTTGTGAGGTAAAGCGAAGCTCGGCATTGCGGCCAATGCCGTTAATCTGGCTCGCCGTCTCTACTATTTTTTGTTCACTGCCATCGAGGTCGTTGTATCGGAACTCGCGCCGGCGGTCTGCACCCATGGCGAAATCGAGATCGATATCACCTAAAAGCCATAAACCTTCCATATTCCAGGTCATATCGGCCACCACCCGACTGGCGCGTTTGAATCCCGGACCCAGCTCCTGATATTGCTGTGACCTGACGATGAGCAGGTCCGCCGGCATCTCAGGATCAACGCCGAACTCCCGATAACGTTCACTTTTGCGGGTCGCTAATGACGGGCTCGCAACGTTCCCAGCATGGGTTTTTACATTCTGTTTGATGGCATGCACGCCGACGCGTAAATTGTCGCTGACAAAGCCCTCCAGCATGACCCGGTAAAAGTAGTCGGTCTTGCTGCCGGGCTGCTCATCATCTGCACGCGCAAATTCGTTTTCGAGATGGCCGTTCTTCTCCTCCCATACCGCGGCGAAACGCGAATTCAATTGCCGGTCGTTGTGTTCAAACAGAGGGACGTTCGCAAACGCGCGCAATCGTCGCTGGTCAAAACTACCAGCAAGAAAGTCACCGCCAAAGTCCCATTCATCGGTGGGACGCTGCCACTTAACATTGATCGCGCCGGCGGTTGCGTTGCGCCCGTAGACCGTTCCGGAAGGGCCGCGGATAATTTCCAATGTCGACACATCGTAGAAAGATTCGGTAGCGTTAATAAAATAACCGTTGACGTGAAATGCCACCGGCGATGTACCGCCGAAGGCCTGTCCGACACCACGAATGGTCAGGTTGTTACCTTCGCTGCTGTCCCGGGACACGAGGCCGGGGGTGACGTCTGCCAGCTGATCAAAAGCACTGATATTGGCATTTTTTAACGTGGCATCCGAAAAGGCGGAGACCGCAGCGGAAACATCCTGCACCGATTCGGTCCGTTTGCTTGTAGTGACAAACACTTCTTCGATCATGTACTGCGGCTGCGCCTTAGCCACTTCAGCCGTGGACGCTGTTTCAGCATCGCCTGCTGCGGAATTTTGCTGCTGGGCGAAAGCAACCGGGACTGCACAAAAGATAAAGGCAACTGCAGAGACAACTCGAAACATCAACATCAGCAATACTCTTTATTATTTGAAACTACTGAGGGTTAGGAGCTTAGCAAGCCGCTGCGAAAGCGTAAAGGTTTACACTCATAGACGAAATATTTTTTCTATATATATCAATATGTTATAGAATTCAGCTGATGAACACGCCCGACGCCGACATTCTCTCCGCCTGCATTAACTGGCTGCACGCCGGGCACCGGGTGTGGCTGTGTACGATAGTACGCACAAGCGGCTCCTCTCCCCGCCCCCTCGGCGCGATGCTCGCCTGCAATGATGATGGCAATCAGAGCGGATCACTGTCCGGCGGCTGCATCGAAGAAGACCTGCTGGCGCGGGTTCAGCGCGGCGAATTGGCGGCAACAAGCCCGCAGATTATTGAATACGGGGTCAGCGCCGAACAGAACGAGCGACTGGGTTTGCCCTGCGGCGGCCGGCTGCTGGTATTGGTTGAGTCGCTTACCGCAGAGTCCAATGCCAGCGAACAACTGCAGCACTTGCTGGATTCATTAGCGCAGCGACGATGCATGCAGCGCTGCGTCAACATCGCCGACGGGCAGGCATCACTTACCCCGATTGAACATTTTGAAGGACTAGAATACTCAGAGACTGAATTAAAACGGTGCTTTGGCCCGCGCATGCGCATGCTGCTGGTCGGCGCCGGGCAACTCGCCCAGTCACTCAGTGAGCTGGCATTGGCGATGGATTACGAAGTACTGGTCACTGATCCGCGCGAGACGATGCTGGCGCAGTGGCACGGGCCGGATGTGCCCCTGCTTCCGGGTATGCCGGATGACGTATTGCGCGAGCACGCCAACGATCATCACAGCGTCATTATTACGCTCACCCATGATCCGCGCATTGATGATATGGCGCTGCTGGAAGCACTGAAAACCGACGCCTGCTATATCGGCGCGCTCGGCTCGCTGCGAACAACCGCCGGACGTAAGCAGAGGCTTGCCGATCTGGGACTCTCAGCAACAGAGATCGCACGCTTACATGCACCGGTCGGCCTGCCCATCGGCAGCAAAACACCGATTGAAATTGCGGTCGCGATTATGGCGCAGCTCACACAGTTGCGACGCAGCGCATGACCGTCGGCGTGCTGCTGCTCGCTGCCGGACAAAGCCGCAGGTTCGGCTCGGACAAGCGCGCAGCCAAACTACCGGACGGGCGCACACTCCTACAGACAAGCATTGCGTCTATACAAGCCGCCGGGCTGCCGCTGCTGGTTTGTCTGCCCGCCGCGGGCACGGCAGCAGCGCAGCCCGATATCGATGCTGATACCTATTACTGCGCAAACGCGGAGAAGGGCATCGGCGCGACAATCGCGGATGCGATCACACAGCTTGCCGGCTGGGACGCCACGCTTATCGCGTTGGCAGATATGCCGTTTATCCGGCCGGAAACTTTTACAACGGTCGCCGCCGCCTCGGCCAGCGATCGCATTGTTGCGCCCTACTACAATCGGCGCGGCCATCCGGTCAGTTTCGGGTCTGATTTTTACGCGGATTTAGCGCAGCTCAAAGGTGACAGCGGTGCCCGGGCCATTATCTCCTGTCATGAGAAAAAGCTGCTCTGTGTTGCTGTGGAGGACCCGGGTATTCATCAGGACATCGACCGTCCCGAAGATCTCAAACCTCTGCTGCAGTAGTTTCGGTTTCTTTGGGGTTGTGCGCGTTGGCCAGCTGCGCCAGCAAGATACCGCAAAACATCACAACGCAGCCGGTGATGGCCCGCGGCGTCATACTTTCATTCAGCAACCACCAACCGCCGAGTGCCGCGAAAACGCTTTCCAGGCACAAAATCAAAGCGGTATGGGACGGTGATACGTGCTGCTGTGCCAGTGCCTGCAGTGTAAAGCAGATACTTGTCGCGACCAGGCCGACATAAAGTAATGAGCGCCAGGACATGGCGATCGCATCGAGCGTCGGCGCCTCAACTGCCAGTGCAAAAATCCAGCTCAATACCGCACAGGTCGCGAACTGAATTGTCGACATTCTTATGACATCGGTTCGCGGTGCAACCCAGCCCAACCACAGCAAATGCAGCGCCCAGCACAGGGCATTCATCAGAATCAGGCCATCGCCCGGTGTCATGCGAAAGCCGCCGTCAAAGCTGAGTAAATAAAGTCCGAAAGTAGCGATCATTGCACCGATAAAAACCGGCAAGCCGGGTTTAAAGCCGGCAAATCTGGCCAGCAAGGGAACGATCACAACATACAGTGCGGTAATAAAACCGGCGTTGCCGGCGGTCGTATATTGCAGCCCGTGCTGCTGAAATGCGGATGCACAGAACATCAACAAGCCGGCACCAAAGCCGCCGGCCCATAGCCACCAGCCGTTATCCCGGGGCACAGCCTCTGCCGGCCACAGCCAGAGCAGTGGCAGCATACCCAGTACTGCGAGTGAAAATCTCGGTGCCATAAAGCTGTATGGCCCGAGGTGGTTCATGCCTTCGATTTGAAAAGCGAAGGCAAGCCCCCATAGCGCCGCCACCGTCACCAGTAATAAATATCCTGAGAGAATAACTCTCACTGGCAGGATACGGCGTGACGCGAATTAGCGGGCTATTTTGCTGGCGCCAACCGCCATCGGCTTACCGGTGTTGTACTGGCCGCTAACACCGGCTTCAATTTTCTCGATCTTGCCACCCTGCTTGAGGAAGGCTTTCATGCTTTCTTCAATATCTGCCGAAGTGATCATTGACGCGGGTTGCTTCTTCTTGCCGCTGGTTCTGAGTTTTGGTTTGGCCGGTTTCGCAGCTTTGGCCGTTGTCGCAGTTTTGACAGTCATGGTCGTGCCTGTGTTGTGACCGGTCCGGTTCATTCCGGGCCGGGTGGTGCAGCGCTACCTTTTAAGTTCGGGAAAACAAAACCCGGGTACTTCAAGGCAGGATTTATAAAGGCCATCCTTGGCCTTTACCCCTTCGGGGCCGCGCTAAAGCGCGTTCAAATTTGATCCGGTCAAATTTGTGAACCTGTGTACGCACGCAGCTTCGCTGCTCACTAACGAACACAATCACACCGCCTTCGGCGGTTCATAAAAAAGCCACCGCATGGGTGGCTTTTTTCTGAAATGGTCGGGACGGCAGGATTTGAACCTACGACCACCACAC
>JBFJYC010000259.1:0-4584 GCA_041622815.1 Spongiibacteraceae bacterium
ATGCTCGGCATCGCTGCCTTCGAGCACAATCCAGCGTTGTTTGCCGGTTAACAATTTCTCCGCCGCGGTGCGTGACAATATCGCTTCGGTGACGCTTACGTCGCGGTCCATATTCGCCATCGCGCTGGCCGCCATCAGTGCATGGGAAACCGGATCGACACTGAGTTCACGGTTTAATGCCTTCAGTGTCGCCCGGGGGGCCGAATATTGGTGAAACAGCTCGCGGTGGGTGAGCTGTGCTGCCACGATCGCCAGCATCGCCGGAAAAATAATATGGGTATTGGAGGTCAGTTCGACAATGGCCAGCAGTGCCGCCAGCGGCGCATTCAGCACCGCGCCCATCAGTGCTCCCATGCCCATGACCACGTACAGAGCGTTTTCTGAGGCCAGCTCCGGCGCCAGCTCGGCACCGACAGAGCCGATCAGGCTGCCGGCAAAGGCGCCGATCAGCATGCAGGGGCCGATCAGCCCGAGTGGTATGCCCATGCCTGCGGTGACTGCTGAGCTGACCAGTTTGAAAAATATCAGCATCAGCAATATCTGCATTGTCGGCGGCTGCTCTAAAATTGAATCAAGGCTGTCGTATCCGGTGCCCATGACTTCCGGTGCAATCAGCGCGCACAGCCCGGTGACTGTACCGGCGATGGTGAAGCGCAGGATGACCGGCCAGTGACTGAAGTGCAGGCAGGCGCGCTGCAGCAGCACAAAACATGCCGACAAGGCACCGACAATGGCGCCGGTCAGCGCAATAAAGGGCAGGTCCCACATGGTTTTCATCGACGCTTCCGGTGTGACAAAGACACCTTCAGCACCGAGCATCATCTGTGCAAATGCGGTGGCGGTGACGCTGGCGAGAATCACCGGGATAAAACCGGCAACGGTATATTCCATCATCACCACTTCCATCGCGAAAATGACGCCGGCGATAGGTGTGTTAAAAGAAGCGGCAATGGCGGCGGCGGTGCCGCAGCCGGCGAGTACCCGCAGGCTGTTGTGGGGCAGTGCCAGCAGCTGGCCGGCATAGTTGGAGGCAGTGGCCCCCAAATGCAGTGCCGGACCCTCACGGCCGCCGGATTGTCCGCTGAGCAAGCCGATGACGGCGCCGACAGCCTGCAGGACGGCATTTTGCCAGGGCATCTGCCCGCTGCCTTTGTGCATGGTCGCGACGACATGAATCAGTCCGGTCTCGCGATACGCCGGTTTGCAGGCGGCGAAGATCAGTCCGAGCAGCAAGGCGCCGCCAACCGCCAGCGCGAAGCGCCATTCAGGGGGCAGGCCTTCGAAGTTTTCCGGGTCGCCGTCGGGCATCCACAGTGCCGGTAAATCGGCGATCATCAGGCGCAGCGCAACGATGAGTACGGCGGTAAGCAGGCCGGCGGCGATACCGACGAGTGCATAGGCGAGTACGCCGCGGCGCGACGTCAGTCGTATCCGCAGTCCTCTGAGCCCCGAGTTAGTCATGCATTATCCGCTGGAAATCACTATTATATGCGCCCGCCGGCAAACTGCATCTATGGCGGCGCATTCAAACGGGAGATTGGTCATGCACAGCATCGGAATTGTCGGCGGAAGCGGTTATACCGGCGCCGAACTGCTGCGCATTTTGCACACCCATCCCGGTGTCGAGGTCACGCTGATAACATCCAGAGCCGATGCGGGCAAACCGGTGGGTGATGCATTTCCGGCGCTGCGGGGCCGCACTAATTTGAAATTTACCGAGCCTGACGTCGATGCGCTGGCCGGCTGTGACATCGTTTTTTTTGCGACACCGCATAATGTGGCAATGAATATGGTGCCGGAACTGTTGGCGCGGGACTGCCGGGTGATCGATTTGTCGGCGGATTTCCGCTTGCGTGACCCGGTCGAGTGGTCGCAATGGTACGGTGAGCCCCATGCCTGTCCGGAGCTGCTGGGCGAGGCGGTATACGGTTTACCTGAAGTGAATGGCGCCAGGGTCCGGGATGCGCGGCTGATCGCCTGTGCCGGTTGCTACCCGACTGCTGTGCAACTCGGTTTCCTGCCTTTGCTGGAAAATGACTTGGTCGACAAGCAGGCTCTGATCGCGAGCGCCGCCTCCGGTGTCAGTGGCGCCGGCCGGGCCGCGTCGGTGGATCGCTTGTACGGCGAAATTTCCGATAGCTTCAAAGCCTACTCGGTTTCCGGTCACCGGCATCTGCCCGAGATCGAACAGGGTTTGGCGCAGGCTGCGGGCGCGCCGGTGGCGCTGACATTTATTCCGCATTTGTTGCCGATTATCCGGGGTATCCACGCGACCCTCATCGCCAGGCTAAATGACAGTGAAACAGCACTGGCGGAGTTGCAGGCGATCTACGAGCAGCGTTACGCGAATTGTCCCTTTGTGACGGTGCTGCCTGCGGGTGAGCATCCGCAAACGCGGATCGTGCGCGGCACCAATCATCTGGAAATCGCGCTGCATCAGCCCCAGGGGCGGGATACCGTTGTGGTGCTGGTCGCGGAAGATAATCTGGTGAAGGGCGCGTCTGGTCAGGCGGTGCAGCTGATGAACCTCGCCTTAGGTCTGGATGAAACTACCGGTTTGCAGCAGCTTTCATTGCTGCCCTGACAGATAAGCCCTATCCTGCCGCGATGACTGTAGAAGAATTCACACCAGCCCCGATCCAGCTGTCGCCGGCCGCCGTTGCGCGCTTATCTCAGCTTGTTGCCGAAGAGGCCAATGAGGATCTGAAGTTACGGGTGTTTGTCACCGGTGGCGGATGCTCCGGCTTCCAGTACAACTTCACGTTTGATGAGTTACAGGCCGAGGACGATACCCGTGTCGATAAAGACGGCGTGTCGGTGTTGATCGATCCGCTCAGCTACCCTTATCTGGCCGGTGGCGAACTGGATTATCAGGAAGGCCTGGAGGGCTCGCGGTTTCTGATGCGCAACCCCAATGCCTCCAGTACCTGCGGCTGCGGCGCGTCTTTCTCTGTATAAACCGTTGCTTATCAGGCTGCACGCCGATCCTGAGTAGATAGTCTGCCCGGCTCAATCAGGCCGCGCTTAATGGAGTCAATACGTCCGGAGGCTTTCGCGAGGACTGTCTGAGCGAAGCGAGTTCCGCAGCGCCGGAGGTGTTGACGGAATTGCGGTCGAGCCGGGTGGAGTATCTACTCAGGATCTTTCGGACGAGGGCAGTGAGCCCGAGTAAATACCACCCAGAATCGCTTTCCGGCTGGCGCCGGTGACTTCCGGCACGTTCCCCGCCAGATTATTTACGCGGCAGTAGGCGAGCCAGGCGAATGCTGCAGCCTCCACCCAGTCCGGATCGATGCCCAGTGCGGAGGTCGTTGTGACATTGCAGTCGGGTGCCAGCTGCTGCAGTCGCTGCATCAGCGCGGTGTTGTGCGCGCCGCCCCCGCAAATATAAATACTGTCCAGCTGCTCGCTGTCGCCGAGACCACCGGCGATGGTCCTTGCGGTAAATTCCAGCAAAGTCGCCTGAATATCGGTAGCGTCTGCGCGTCGGTGCTGTGCCGTTTTCTGATGCAGGTAGTCGGCATTGAAAGCTTCCCTGCCGGTACTTTTCGGGCCGGTTAGCCGGAAGTAGGCGTCGTCCATCAGCGTGGCGAGCAGTTCACCGATCACCGTACCGGAGGCCGCCCATGCACCACCGGCGTCGTAGGCATGTCCGCGCTGCGATTGAATCCAGATATCCATTAAGACGTTGCCGGGGCCGGTGTCGCAGCCGGATATGGCGCCGTTAGCGGACATGGTGGTGATATTGCTCATGCCACCGATATTGATCACGGCGCGGTTTTCACCTGTTTTGCTGAAAGCGAAGCGGTGGAAGCCGGAGGCCAGCGGCGCACCCTGACCGCCGAGCGCCATATCGGCGCGGCGAAAATCCGCGACAGTATCGATGCCGGTGAGGGCGGCGAGGGTGTTGGGATCGCCGAGCTGCAAAGTGAAACCGGCGGCGCCGCCTGCAGCGGGCGGGCGGTGGCGCACGGTTTGGCCGTGGCTGCCGATCGCGGTAACGTCACCGGCGCTGATGCCGGCCGCGGCCAGTAAGTCGGATACAGCCTCGCTGCACAGCATTGCAAAATCGATCTCAGTCTGTCCGAGCTGGTCGATTTCGTTGTCGCCCGGCAGGCACAGCTCGAGCATCTGTTGGCGCAGGGTATTTGGAATCGGGTGCGAGTGTGTCTGCAGAACTTGCAGTGAGTCGCCGTCAATGCGTGTCAGCGCTGCATCCAGTGAGTCGAGACTGGTGCCTGAAATCAGGCCTGCAAATAACAGGCTCAACCGGCGTCGGCGTCGGCCGCGCCCTCATGTGCGGCGTAGGTGGTGAGCTGCATTTGCAGGCCTGCAATACGGCCACTGAACTCTGCCAGCTGGGCGCCGGTCATTGTCTTTGGCCGCGGCAGCTGCTTGTAGATCGTGCGCGGGTTCCGGTGCACACCGTTGACCAGAAATTCATAATGCAGGTGCGGGCCGGTGGCGTAGCCGGTGGAGCCGACCCAGCCGATGATCTGCCGCTGCCGCACTTTACTGCCTTTCTTTACAGCACGTTTGTGCAGGTGCAGATACTTGGTTTTGTACTTGGTGCCGTGGCTGAGC
>JBFJYC010000260.1:0-4550 GCA_041622815.1 Spongiibacteraceae bacterium
GACGGCGACAGGGTAGACCTGAGCAACCTGCAGCGGCAGATCGCCCATGGCGAACGCGATATCGGTGAATTGAAAGTTGATTCCGCTGCCCGCGCCGCCGCAGCAATTAACAGCGACTGTGTCATCACCACCATCCCGCGCAGGATCGCGGGGGATGAGCTAACGGCACTGGTGGCCGGCGTCGATGCGGTGGTTGATGCCAGCGATAATTTCGCCACCCACTTCGCCGTCAATGGCGCCTGTATTGCTGCGCAGGTGCCACTGGTATCGGGGGCGGCGATTCGCAGCGAGGGGCAGGTGGCGGTCTTCGATGCCAAGTCCCCGGACAGCCCCTGCTATCGCTGTTTATATCATGACGCGATGGATGGCAGCGGTCTTAATTGCGCGGACAGCGGTGTGTTAGCACCTTTTGTCGGCGTGATCGGCAGTTTGCAGGCATTGGCGACCGTTAAACTGCTCGCGCAATATGGTGAAGCCGGGCACGGAGAATTATTGGTCATCGATGGTCGAACACTCGAGTTTCGCAAACTCAGGCTACCGCGGGATCCGCACTGCCCGGCTTGCAAGGCGTAGGCTTTATCGACAAGATGCCCGCAGCCATGGCGACTGAGCTTTTGCGCCATTAAATCTACAAAAATACGGCTTTTGCCTGCGGAGTAAGCTATGACATTTATTGCCAAAATTTATCTGGCTGTGCATGATTTTTTGTTCGGCATTGCCAAACATTTTGCCGGCCTTGCGCCACTACTGCTGCGCCTGTATCTGGCGCCGGTGATGATTGCAGCCGGGCTGCACAAGCTCAACAACCATGCCGATATGGTCGAATGGTTTGGCAATAGAACCTGGGGTCTGGGTTTGGATAACCCTGAACTGATGGTGCAACTGGCAACGTGGACCGAGTTGGCGGGCGGGATTCTGATTTTGGTCGGTTTTGCCACGCGCTGGGCGGCGGTGCCGCTGATGGCGACGATGCTGGTCGCTGCGATAACTGTGCACTGGGATAACGGCTGGTTCGCTATCGCCCCCTCTGATCCGGCGTCGAGCACCGCCAAACCGCTTGCCGATCTGGGTATTCCCCAGGCGCAGGCGAGTATCGAGAACAGCGTCGAAGTGGGCAAGCGGCTCGATCAGGCCCGCAGCATCCTGCAGGCCAACGGCAATTACGGCTGGTTGACCGAGAAAGGCACCTATGTGGTGCTCAATAACGGTATCGAATTTGCCGCGACTTATTTCCTGATGCTGCTGAGTCTGTTCTTTACCGGTGCCGGCTGGCTCAGTTTCGACGGCCTGTTCGGCTGGCACTTCCGTCGTAAATTACGCGTTGCCACCGCCGTGCCTGATAGCGCGGCAAAGGAATAACGACGCCGGCGCCGCAATCTTGTTAGTATGAGCGCCCTTTTTCAGTGGAGATGGCGGATTGTTAAGTAAATTATTTCGGCGGCAGGGAGATGCCGCCGATAAGGCCGAGCCGGAAACACCCAAGGCGCCGGTCGCGGAACCCGCAAAAAAACGTTCGCGTTCGCGCCGTAAAACCGCCTCAAAATCCGCCCCCTGGACCATCGATCAGTTTCCGGTGCCCGAGCAGGAAGGTAAAACCCGCTTCCACGATCTCGGTCTCGACGACCGCATCATGCACGGCATAGCGGACCTCGGCTTTGAATATTGCTCGCCGATTCAGGCTCAGGTGCTACCGCAAACATTGCAGGGCCACGACGCAATCGGCAAGGCGCAGACCGGCACCGGAAAAACCGCGGCGTTTCTGATCACCATCATGAACGACCTGTTGGCCAATCCGATTACCGAAGAGCGGTTTATGGGCGAGCCACGGGCGCTGATTATCGCGCCGACCCGCGAACTGGTCGATCAGATTTCCAAGGATGCCGAGGATCTTGGTAAATATACCGGACTCAATGTGCTGACCTTGATCGGCGGCGTGGATTATCAGAAGCAGTTGATCCGCGCGCAGCAACAGCTGGTCGATATTGTGGTAGCGACACCGGGACGGCTGCTCGATTTTCAAAGCCGCCGCGATCTGCATCTGGATCTGGTTGAGTTTCTGGTACTGGACGAAGCCGACCGAATGCTGGATATGGGGTTTATTCCCCAGGTGAAGCGCATTATCCGCGCGACCCCGCAAACTACGCACCGTCAGACGTTATTGTTCAGCGCGACCTTTACTCAGGACATTATCAACCTGTCGGCGCAGTGGACCCAGAACCCGGTACGCGTCGAGATCGAGCCGGAATCGGTTGCCACTGATACCGTCGACCAAAAGGTTTATATCGTTTCCACCGAAGACAAATACAAGCTGCTACATAATATTGTGCAGCAGGACAGCGCAACCAGCGTGATTGTGTTCGCCAATCGCCGCGATGAAACCCGTCGTCTGCAGGAGCGTCTGCGCCGGTCCGGGGTTAACGCCGGCTTACTATCGGGCGAGATTCCGCAGCAGAAACGCACACGCACGCTGGAAATGTTTAAAGAAGGCAAGGTCAAAGTGTTGGTCGCGACCGACGTTGCCGGCCGCGGTATTCACGTCGACGGTGTCAGCCACGTGATCAACTATTCGCTGCCGGAAGATCCAGAAGATTACGTACACCGTATCGGTCGTACCGGCAGGGCGGGCGAAAAAGGCATTTCAATCAGCTTTGCCTGCGAAGATGATTCATTTTTGCTGCCGGCCATCGAAACACTGATCGCGCGAAAACTGCCTTGCGAACAACCGCCGGAAGAGCTGCTGGGCTAGTACCGGGTTTTACTGATGTTTTAGCTGCTCATGCCAGAGCAGCGTGCCGCCCGCGACCGCGGCCGGCATAATCACCAGATTCACTATCGGAATCATCGTGCCGATCATTACCAGGCAGCCGAAGCCGGCGTTGGTACCGCGTTTTTTGCCGAGTCTTTTTTTGGCTTCGGCGAAACTCAGTTTGTTGTTGTCCATCGCATAATCGGTGTACTCCAGCGCCATCATCCAGGCGCCGAGCAGGAACCAGATCAGCCCGGATAGCGGTGAAAAAATCAGGCTGATAATCAGCGCGACTATCGCCCAGCTCGCGTAATACAGCAGTTTCTGAATCTCGCGGAATATACTGCGCGGAAACGATGCGATGGCCTGGGCGACAGTTTCCCGGGCATTCACTTCCTTGCCGCTGATACGCTCCTCGACTTTTTCCGCCAACAGGCCGTTAAACGGCGCCGCAATCAGATTGGCGACGATGCTGAACAGATACATGGCAATGGCCAGTAACAGCACCACCGCCAGCGGCCACAGTATCCAGCTGATAAAATCCAGCCAGTCCGGCAACCACGCCAACAGGCGCTCCATCGCGCTGCCAAAGCCGGATAGTGACAGTGTCATCAGCGTGCCGAAAATCAGAATATTGATCGCCAGCGGCAACACCACAAACAATCGCAGTCCCGGCTCCAGTATCAGCTTGAATCCGCGACCGAGGTAATTGGCGCCATTCGGATTGGCAGGCAGTACCGCGTTGGTCATTGCTTCAGCTTTCCTCCGGTTGCTGCGCCGCATTTGGCGCAGATACATCGCGATGTCTGATCCTGCGCAGCTGCCCGGGCGATGGCACTGCGCTTGATTTCAGTGGTCATACACCAGCAGCCGGCGGCATCGCTGTCAGCGGCGATGGCGCAGTCATTGGCCTGCGCACAGAGCGGGCACAGCGCCGCATCGGCGGCGGTGTTGCTGATATGATATTCACCCATCAGCGCAGTGTAGGGCGTTGCAGGCCGGGGAGGAAGTGCAGTGAGCGGCAGTGACAGTAGCGATGACGAGCTGTTCAAGTCTGAAATGTCCGGTGTCGAACCGCTCAAGTCGGATCTGAGGGTAAGTCTTGCCAAAGGCGAAGTCCCCGCCGAAAACGCCGCTTTGCGCCGTCAGAATGCGGTGGCGGATGTCGCCGATACCAATACGCTCAGCGATGCGGAAGTCGAGTGGCTCGATCCCTGGGTGCCGCTGGAATTTAAGCGTCCCGGCATTCAAAACGGCGTATTCCGTAAGCTGAAGCTCGGTCAGTACCAAACCGAAGCGCGGCTGGATCTGCACCGCATGAACGTCGAGCAGGCGCGGCGCGAAGTCTGGAATTTTATCGAAGAGTCGGCGCGCTATGATTTGCGCAATCTGATTATTATTCACGGGCGCGGCAACAACAGCGGAGACCGCCGCGCGGTACTCAAGTCCTATCTCAATCGCTGGTTGCCGGAGCTGGATATCGTGCAGGCCTTTGTCAGCGCGCAACCACAGCACGGCGGTACCGGTGCGGTGTACGTCTTGCTGAAAAAAAGTGATCAGGCGCGGTTGGCGAACCGGACGCGGTTTACGAAGGGGCGGGTTGAGTAGCTGTTGTTTTTGCTGCATTGGTTCTTTGGTTCTTTGATTGCGGCTGCGGCCGGGTACGTCGGCCGAATCGAACGCAACTCCGCCGATTCACTCAGCGCTGCGGAACTCACTGGGAAGCGCTCAGACAGTCCTCGCGAAAGCTTCTGAGCGAATCGCCTCCGTTAGACGCGTCCTGATTGATTCGGCCGACGTACCC
>JBFJYC010000261.1:0-4508 GCA_041622815.1 Spongiibacteraceae bacterium
CAGGTGGTTGTCGGTCTGCCGGATATCCGTGGGCGTGAACATATTTTGAAAGTGCATATGCGCAAAGTGCCGCTGGGCAAAGATGTTGATGCATCGGTGATCGCCCGCGGCACGCCCGGTTTCTCCGGTGCGGATCTGGCCAACCTGGTGAACGAGGCTGCGCTGTTTGCAGCCCGCGCCACCAGTCGCACCGACAGCATGGAGCAGTTTGACCTGGCGAAAGACAAAATCATGATGGGCGCCGAGCGCAAATCGATGGTGATGTCAGAGGAAGAGAAGCTGAATACCGCTTATCACGAAGCCGGCCACACGATTGTCGGCCGGCTGATGCCCGAGCATGACCCGGTGTATAAGGTCAGTATTATTCCGCGCGGTCGGGCACTGGGCGTGACCATGTTCCTGCCGGAAGAGGATCGTCATAGCCTCAGCCGCCGTCATATCATCAGTCAGATCTGCTCGCTGTTCGGCGGTCGTATCGCTGAGGAAATGACCTTGGGTGCCGACGGTGTCACCACCGGCGCCTCTAACGATATTGAGCGCGCTACAGATATCGCCCGTAAGATGGTCACTAAGTGGGGTCTGTCCGACAAGATGGGGCCGCTGGCCTATGACGACGGCGACGGCGAAGTATTCCTCGGTCGCTCTGCAGCCACCGGCGGCGCCACCCAGATTGCCGGTTCGACCCGCAAAGATATCGACGATGAAATTCGCCGGATTATCGATGAGTGTTACAGCAAGGCCGAAACCATTCTTGAAGAACACCGCACACAGCTGGATCTGATGGCGCAGGCGTTGATGAAGTACGAAACGCTGGATGCTGACCAGATCAACGACATTATGGAAGGCCGTGAGTGCCGTGAGCCCGCCGATTGGGGTGATGAGCCGCCCACCGGTGGTGCCGACAGCGGTGGCGAGAAAGCGGCACAAGATGATGTGCCGCCGGCTGCCGACCCCCTCAGCGAAACACCTTAAGCCCGCCGCGGGAGTCATCGCAGCGGTAGAACCGATACGTGTTTCTGCAATGCGGTAACCACCGCCTCAATCTCAGCACACCGCAAATTATGGGTGTGCTGAATGTCACCCCCGATTCTTTTTCCGATGGCGGCGAGCTGTTTGACGGCCCGCGGCTTTCGCTCGGACAGGTCATTGATCGTTGTGCGCAGATGCTGGCAGAGGGCGCGACCTTGATCGATGTCGGCGGTGAGTCGACCCGGCCCGGCGCCGCAGCGGTGAGTGCTGAGGAAGAATTGGGGCGTGTAGTGCCGGTGGTTGAGGCATTGGCAGAACGTTTTGATTGTGTGATCTCAGTTGATAGCAGCAATGCGCAGGTGATGCAGGCGTCGGTCGCTGCCGGTGCCGGCCTGATCA
The DNA here is from genome assembly GCA_041622815.1 of Spongiibacteraceae bacterium. Classification (GTDB taxonomy): domain Bacteria; phylum Pseudomonadota; class Gammaproteobacteria; order Pseudomonadales; family Spongiibacteraceae; genus JBFJYC01. Next base: position 1,369 of record JBFJYC010000261.1, read on the forward strand.
ATGATGTGCGGGCGTTGCAGCGAGATGGCGCACTTGAGGTTGCAGCGGCCAGTGGCCTGCCGGTCTGCGTGATGCATATGCAGGGCGAGCCCGATACGATGCAGAACAATCCCGCTTATCGCGATGTGGTTGCAGAGGTGTGTGAGTGGGCGCGGCAGCGCAGCGCGGCTATTATCGCTGCGGGCATTCCGGCGCAGCAGATTGTACTGGACCCGGGCTTCGGCTTTGGCAAAACCCTGCAGCACAATTTATTGCTGCTGAAAAATTTGAATACACTGGTGGCGCTGGGCCATCCGGTATTGGTGGGACTGTCCCGCAAATCGATGATCGGCACGATCACAGGTCGCAATGTGACAGAGCGGGCTACCGGCAGCGCGGTGCTGGCGGCACTGGCGGTCTCGGCGGGTGCCGCGATTGTACGTGCGCATGATATTGCGGAAACCAGCGATGCCCTGAAACTGGCGGTCGCCGTTAAAACGGCTGCAGCAACATAAAAAGTGTGAGGAAACGATGACAAGAAAATATTTCGGTACCGACGGTGTGCGTGGTCTGGTCGGTGAGGGCCCGATTAATCCGGAGTTTGTACTCAAACTGGGTTGGGCCGTGGGCAAAGTATTTGCCCAGCGCGGCCGCAGCACGGTACTGATCGGTAAGGACACGCGCATCTCCGGCTATATGTTCGAGTCCGCGCTGGAAGCCGGGCTGGTTGCCGCGGGTGTGGATGTCGGTCTGCTCGGACCGATGCCGACGCCGGCGATTGCCTATCTGACGCGCACCTTTCACGCCCAGGCCGGTGTGGTGATCAGCGCCAGTCATAACCCCTTTCACGATAACGGTATTAAGTTTTTCTCCGGTGACGGCACCAAGCTCGACGATGAGACCGAGCTGGCGATTGAAGCGATGCTCGATGAGCCGTTTACCACCGCCAGTTCTGAAAAGCTGGGCAAGGTGGTGCGTATCGACGATGCCGCCGGCCGCTATATCGAATTCTGCAAATCGACCACGCCGATGAGTTTCAATCTCGAGGGCATGAAAATTGTCGTCGATTGCGCCCATGGTGCGACCTATCACATCGCGCCGTCGGTATTGCACGAGTTGGGCGCCGCGGTCATCGATATCGGCACCGAGCCGGACGGCTTCAATATCAACGATGGCGTCGGCTCGACATCGCCCAACGCGCTGCGCAAAAAAGTGCTCAAGACCAATGCCGATCTGGGTATCGCGCTGGACGGCGACGGCGACCGCGTCATGTTTGTTGATCATAAAGGTGATTTCGTCGACGGCGATGAGCTGCTCTACATCATCGCCCGTGACCGCCAGGAGCGGCGTGGTCTGTGCAAAGGTGTAGCCGGCACGCTGATGTCCAACCTCGGTTTTGAGCTGGCGCTGAAAGAACTGGAAATTCCCTTCGCGCGCGCCAAAGTGGGTGACCGCTACGTGAAGGAATTAATGGAGGTCCGGGGCTGGAATCTGGGCGGCGAAAACTCCGGTCATATTATCTGCGCTGACCTGTCTTCAACCGGCGACGGCTTGATTGCGGCGCTGCAAGTGCTGCATGCGTTGCGCCAGAGCGGCATGACGCTGCACGACGCCAAAAACCAGATGAGCAAGTTTCCGCAGGTCATGGTGAATATAAAGGTTGCCGACAAAGCCGGCTTGGACAATAACCCGAAAATCGCGGCGGCAGTGGCCGAAGTAGAGCGGGAACTGGCGGGGCGCGGCCGCGTGCTGCTGCGGCCCTCGGGCACCGAACCGGTGGTGCGGGTGATGGTCGAAGGCGAGCAGGCCGACAAGGTCACCGCACTCTGTGAATCGCTGGCGGCGCAGGTGCAGTCGCTGGTTGCCTGAGGTCAGGCAGCCAGCATGGACGGGGCGGCGGGGGTTGCTGTTTCAGTTGTAGGTAGGTGCCCCTTTCTGTAAGATTGCGCACCGTTTTTCCGTGGGGTCTGGTAGTGCGACGCAAGCTGATAGCGGGTAACTGGAAAATGAACGGCTCGCGTCAGGCCAATGCCGGTTTGCTGGCTGATTTGTTACCGCAGATAGAAGGTCTGGCCGCTGATGTGGCGGTCATCCCCCCGGCGGTCTATTTGCAGCAGGTTCAGGAATTGATTGCCGACAGCGCCGTTGCGCTGGGGGCACAGAATTTAGCGCTGTCGACAGCACCGGGTGCTTTTACCGGCGAAGTCAGCGGCGACATGCTTAAGGACGCAGGCTGTTCTTTAGTATTGATCGGCCACTCAGAGCGCAGAGCGCTGTTCGGCGAGACCGACGAACTGGTTGCCGGCAAAGTACAGGCGGCATTGAGTACCGATCTGACACCGGTGATATGTGTCGGTGAGTCGGAAGCCGAACAGACGGCGGGTAAAACCACAGCGGTGATCGAGCGGCAGGTGCGGGCGGCATTGAAAGATGTCACTGCGGCGCAGGCGGAAAAGATAGTAGTTGCCTACGAGCCGGTTTGGGCGATAGGTACCGGCAAGACAGCAACGCCGGAGCAGGCGCAGGCGGTGCATGCGCAAATCCGCGGTTTACTCGCGGAATTAGCCCCCGGTCGGGCAGACGGGATCAGAATTTTATACGGTGGCAGTGTTAATGCCGGAAACGCGGCGGAGTTATTTGCTCAGCCGGACATCGACGGCGGGCTGGTCGGTGGTGCGTCACTTAAAGCGCAGGATTTTGCAGAGATTTGTAAGGCTTAAAACATGGAACAACTTATTTTAATCATCCACGTACTGGCGGCACTCGCCATTATCGGATTGATCCTGATTCAGCAGGGCAAGGGTGCCGAGATGGGCGCGTCTTTTGGTTCCGGCGGGTCGCAGACCCTGTTCGGCAGTGCCGGCAGCGGCAATGTCCTCACCCGGGCCACTGCAGTGCTGGCGACAATATTTTTCTGCACCAGCCTCGGTCTGGCAATGATTGCCTCAGACAAAGCCGATCGCGGCAGTGCCGACCTTGAAGGTTTGCCGACATTGCAGGAAAGCCGCGATGTCGCGCCGGTCAACGACGAAATACCTGTGTTTGATGATATGCCCGCCGGCGATGCCGCGGACATGCCGGCAGCCGGAGAGTTTCCGGAATAAACACAACCGAATTGCGGGAGTGGTGGAATTGGTAGACACGCCATCTTGAGGGGGTGG